>NZ_JBQYLP010000011.1:43759-133592 GCF_052683555.1 Burkholderia sp. BC1 | reverse complement strand
ACTCACCATCGAAAGGAGGGGACACGCCATGACGTCACGTCGTGCCGAATCGATCGAATCCGCCGCATCGACCGCATCGCATTGCGCGCCGACCGCGCCAGTCGCGCCCGCCGCGCCGCGCGTTCGCTGGGCCGCCGCGCTGGCGGTCGCCTATCTGGCCGTGGCCGGCTGCGCCGCGCAGGCGGACAGCGCCAACCACGCCGCAACCCAACTGGCCGCGTCGTCCGCGGCGACGGTGCCGAATGCGACGGCGGCCACGCTGCTGCCGCCGCCGAGCCAGCTGTACGGCGACCTGTTCGTCGCGGTGCAGACGGCCCAGCTCTATCCGGACCAGAAGACCTTCGTCGATGCGACGCCCGACACCGATCCCGCGACGATCATGCAGTTGTATCAGCAACAGAAATCGCAGCCGGGCTTCTCGCTGAAGGCATTCGTCGACCAGCACTTCACGCCGCCGGCGCAAGGCGGCGTGACGCCGCCGCCGAACCAGACGCTGCGCGAGCACATCGACTGGCTGTGGCCGCAGCTCACGCGCACGACGCCGACGGCGCCGCCGTACAGCTCGCTGATTCCGATGCCGAAACCGTATGTGGTGCCGGGCGGCCGTTTCCGCGAAGGCTATTACTGGGACACCTATTTCACGATGCTCGGGCTGCAGGTGTCGGGCCGCGAGGATCTCGTCGACGACATGCTCGACAACTTCGCGCATCTGATCGATACGGTCGGGCACATCCCGAACGGCAACCGCACGTACTACGCGAGCCGCTCGCAGCCGCCGTTCTTCGCGTACATGGTGACGCTCGCCGCGCAGGCCGAGGGCGACAAGGTCTATCAGAAATATCTGCCGGCGCTGCGCAAGGAATATGCGTACTGGATGCAGGGCGAATCGACGACGCCGCGCGGGCAGGCCGCACGCCACGTCGTGGCGATGCCGGACGGCGCGGTGCTGAACCGCTACTGGGACGCGAGCGACACGCCGCGCGACGAGTCGTATCTGGAAGACGTGACGACGGCGAAGGCGGCGTCGGGCCGTGCCGCGAACGACGTGTACCGCGACCTGCGGGCCGGCGCGGAGAGCGGCTGGGATTACAGCTCGCGCTGGCTCGGCGACGGCAAGACGCTCGCGACGATCCGCACGACGTCGATCGTGCCGGTCGACCTGAACAGCCTGATGTTCCATCTCGAACGGACGATCGTGAAGGGCTGCACGGTCACGCACGACGTCGGCTGCGTGATCGACTTCTCGGGCCGCGCGGCGCGGCGCGCGCTCGCGATCAATCGCTGGCTGTGGAATCGCGGCGGCTACTACGGCGACTACGACTGGCAGCTGCGCAAGCCGCGCGACGGCGTGACGGCGGCCGCGCTGTATCCGCTGTTCGCGGGCGTCGCGTGGCCCGAGCGCGCGAAGGCGACGGCGCGCGAAGTGCGCAAGACGCTGCTGCAGCCCGGCGGTCTCGCGACGACAACGGAGACGACCGGCCAGCAATGGGATGCGCCGAACGGCTGGGCGCCGCTGCAGTGGATCGCGATCGAAGGGTTGCGCCGCTACGGCGAGCCGGCGCTCGCGAAGGACATCGGCACGCGCTTCCTGGCCGACGTGAAGCATGTCTACGCGACCGAGGGCAAGCTCGTCGAGAAATACGTCGTCGAAGGGGCCGGGCAGGGCGGCGGGGGCGGCGGCGAATATCCGCTGCAGGACGGCTTCGGCTGGACCAACGGCGTCACGCTGAAGCTGCTCCAAATGTATGGCGAGTGACGCGCGCACGGCCGCCGCGCGGCGGCCGTGCCGTTGCTTTCGCGCATCGCGCGCCGCGCGCCGCAGATACCGGCTGAAAGGTTTCGGCGCGCGTTTTCGCGGTCGAATCTTTCAGTGCGGCGCGCGTGGAAAATTATTTCGTCAAACCCGTGCGCGCGGGGTTGACTTCACTTTCGGCCGATCCATAGAATCCAGCATCTTCACTCTTGGGGCCGCCGCCTTGGACGCCTGCAGTAGTCGATCTTCGAACGAAATTTCCGCCTGAGCGACCGACGTCCGCGCCTCATCGAAGCCGCCGTTTGTCTCTCGGGCAAACGGTGCGCGCAGCAGTATTTCGCAGCAACTCCCTTCGTGCACCCTGATTCGCGCCGGCCGGCGTGATGCGTTCGCGCATGCGCCGTCCGGTTTCATCGCCGCCCGGCACGCGGCCGCGTTCGCGCATGCGTCGTTTTCGCATCGCGTGCGCGGCCCGCGCACCGGACGGCGGTCAACCGTGTTCGTCCGAACACCGTACAGGAGCCGCCATGAACGACAGCGACAGTTGTCCCTTATGCCCGTTGCAAGCACAGACCCTTTTGAACCGGGGTCGCAGGGACACGCCGGCCCGCTAGCCTGACTGCTCGTTCAGGCCCCGGACTGGCGCCCGCACCCCACGACGCGGCCGGCATGCATGCCGACGCCGCACGGAGCCAGACCATGAACTTCGGCCTTCTGCTGTCGACCTTTCCGCGCGTCGAAGAATCGCGCCCCCACTACGACGCGATGCTCGCGCTCGATGCGCGCCCGCGTCCGTTTGCGCGCCTGCTGAACCGCCTGGCGTCGCTGATCCGCTGACCGACCGCGCCGAGCATGCCTCGGCATGCGCACGGACGGCCGCCGCGAAGCCGCCGTCCGCGCGCATGCCAAGGTCACACGCTCACCGGATAACCCTTAGCCGTACGGAAGTCATCATGTCCACACCCTCCAACGTTTCTTCGCCGATTGCCGCCGAGCGCAGCGCGGTGCTCGACGAAGCCCATCTCGGCGACATTCGCGGCGCGCTCGGCACGATCGCGCATCACGACACGGGCGCGCGCGGCACGTGGTGGGCGCGTCTGCGCACGCTGCTCGCGATCATCGGGCCCGGGCTGATCGTGATGGTCGGCGACAACGACGCCGGCGCGTTCGGCACCTATACGCAGGCCGGGCAGAACTACGGCACGACGCTGTTGTGGACGCTGCTGCTGCTCGTCCCCGTGCTCTACGTGAACCAGGAGATGGTGCTGCGGCTCGGCGCCGTGACGGGCGTCGGCCACGCGCGGCTGATCTTCGAGCGCTTCGGCAAGTTCTGGGGCGCATTCAGCGTGATCGACCTGTTCCTGCTGAACGCGCTGACGATCGTCACCGAGTTCATCGGCATCACGTTCGTGCTCGCGTTCTTCGGGCTGCCGAAGGTGGCCGGCGTTTGCGTGGCCGCCGCGCTGACGATGGCCGCGGTGAGTACCGGCGACTTCCGGCGCTTCGAGCGTTTCGCGGTCGGCCTCTGCGTGCTGAGCCTGCTGCTCGTGCCGGTGCTCGTGTCGATCCATCCGCCGGTGTCGCAGATGACGCGCGATTTCTTCGTGCCGAACTGGCCCGCGCACGCGAAGCTGTCCGACGTGATGCTGCTCGTGATCGGCATCGTCGGCACGACGGTCGCGCCGTGGCAGCTGTTCTTCCAGCAGAGCTACGTGATCGACAAGCGGATCACGCCGCGCTTCATGAAGTACGAGAAGGTCGATCTGTGGATCGGCATTGCGTTCGTGCTGATCGGCGCGGTCGCGATGATCGGCTTCAGCGCCGCGCTGTTCCACGGCCATCCGGAAGCGGGCGGCTTCACCGACGCGGGCGGCGTGATCGCCGGCCTCGAAAAATATGCGGGGCGCACGAGCGCCACGCTGTTCGCGATCGCGCTGCTCGACGCCTGCATCATCGGCGCGGCGGCCGTGTCGCTGTCGACGGCCTACGCGATCGGCGACGTCTTCAAGATCCGTCACTCGCTGCATCGCGGCGTGTCGGACGCGAAGGGCTTCTATCTCGTGTACTTCGCGATCGTCGCGGCGGCCGCCACGCTCGTGCTGATTCCCGGCAGCCCGCTCGGGCTGCTGACCGAAGCGGTGCAGACGCTCGCGGGCGTGCTGCTGCCGAGCGCGACCGTGTTTCTGCTCGTGCTCTGCAACGACCGTCAGGTGCTCGGCCCGTGGGTCAACTCGACGAAGCTGAACGTGTTCACCGGCGCGGTCGTCTGGGTGCTGGTGCTGCTGTCGATCATCCTGACCGCGTCGGTGATGTATCCCGACATCAGCGGCGAAGCGATCGTTGACGTGCTGGTGGGCGGCACCGTGCTCGCGATCGCGGGCTATCTCGCGACGGTGCTGTTCCGCCGCAATCGTCGCGTCGTCGAGCCCGGCATCGACCGTGCGGCGCGCGCGACCTGGCGCATGCCGCCGCTCGACACGCTCGAGCCGCAGCACATGACGCTCGCGACGCGAATCTGGATGGGCGTGCTGCGCGGCTATCTGGTGGTTGCGGTGGGGCTCGTGATCGTCAAGGTCGTGCAGATGACGCTGCTCAAGTAGCGCGTGCCGACGCAGCGCCGCGCGCCGCGCCCGCTGCGCATTGCCGGCCCGCGCGGCCGGCATCGTCGTTGCGCTGCGCGCACGCACGCACGCACAACACACGCGTATCAGATCAGCTCGAGCTTCGACGTCAGGTACGTGAGTTGAATCCGGTTCGCGACGCCGAAGCGCTTGCGCAGCTTTCTCAGGTGGTAGTCGACGTTGTGCGCGCTGGTGTCGAGCCGCCGGCCGATTTCCTTGTCCGATGCGCCTTCCGCGATGCCGATCAGCAGTTCCTGCTCGAACGGCGTGAGCCCGTTGACGGCGCGCTCGCGCGACGTGGCGATCAGTTGCGGCGACGCGAACTTGTGCACCGACAGCCCGATCGACAGCGCCTGCTCGACGGTGGCCGGCGTGATCCACTCGCGCGTGCGGCGCGGCGCGGTGAAGCTCATGAACGCATGCAGCCGCGTGCCGGGCACCGCCATCGAATACATGATGCCGCTGCACATTCCGTCGTCCTGCATCGTCTGCAGGAAGCCGTCGAGCGCGGCCGGTGCGTCGGACGCATCGTCGTCGCGCGGCTGATGATCGCGGCGCAGCTGCTGCAGGTCCCATACGATCGGCATGTTGCAGACGCGCGCGCCGAGCGTGCGCGGATCGACGTCGTGATGGTTGTGCCGCACGTAATCGCCGCGATACGTCGACGGCGTGAACGCTTCATGCAGATACAGACTCTCGACGCGCTCGTGCGCAAACTCGAGCGCGAAATAGGCAAACGTCGAGAAGCCGGTCAGATGCAGCAGGCTCGTGACGATCCGGTTGCGCTCGGCCGTGCTTTGCGCGTGGGCGAGCGTGTCGGCGACGCCGAGCTTCGGCGCGTTCGGCTGCGCGACGTCGCCGCGTCGCACATCGTCGCACCACACGACCTGCACCGGGCGCTCGCGCCGGGCGGACGCGCGTGCGTGCGGCCGGCCGGCAAGGGTTGAGGCGACTGCTTCTTCATGCAACGCAATATCGGACATGAGCCATCCCTCGGAATCGACGCGCAGCGCGCAGGACGGCCGTGTCGTGCACGGCGGGCGGCGGTGCGATCGAAGCATCGTATTGATAGGCGAATCGTGATCCTGACGAAACGCGGGGGCATTGTACAAAAATGCCGGTGTGCGCGTAATATGCCGTAATACTAATTTCGGCGAAAGGTTTCGGTGTGCCGATTCGATAAACGCACGCCCGTTCCCAAGACCGAAAAAATCACGATAAAAAGACCATGACGTGACGGGGCTTGATTCACATATTGGGAAAGGGTGGGCTCCTCATGACACATGCTGACGGCGCGCCACGCGTCGAATGGTTCACGCACGCCGATATTGCGGCAGCCGCCGCTTATTCGAATGCGATTCCCGCGATCGAACGCGACGTTTTTACCGGCATTCAATCCGGATCCGGTAAAAGCGACCTGAGCGCAATCGATTTTTCGCCATACCATGCCCGCCTGCGGCAAATCGGTTTCAGCACGCTCGGTTATGGCGCGTATGAAATGATCGGCCGGCGCATTCTCTGCGCGCATCTGCTGCGCGATCTCGCGCCGCCGTCGTTCATGCAGCCGTATATCGAAGGCGCGCTGTACGAAAGCGATCCGCGTTTCGCGCAGGTGCGGCAAAGCGGTTTTCCGGTCGCATGGCGGCTCGACGAGATCGAGGCGGCCGCGCAGCGCGGCGGCGATCGCAAGGTGCTCGCGCTTGCCGGTCACTTGCGTGCGCACGCAATGAACAGCGGCGTGATCTTCAGCCTGTCGGCGCCGCGGCTCGACCTGCGCGTCGCCGTGAACCTGACGTCCGAGACGCACGGCACCGACTGGATCGACGATCGCGTGATCGGCGGCGCGCTGGCGGTGAGTCTCGCCGTGCACCGCGTCGCGCTGCCGTTTCTCGAAGCGCGCGTCGCGCGCATGCGCGGCTTCGCGCTCGGCGACGAGCAGCAGCAGGTGCTCGAGCGCCTCGTGCACGGGCTGTCCGACCAGGAGATCGCGAGCGCGCTGCGCACGTCGCTGCACAAGGTCGGCCATCACATCCGCTCGCTCGAAAAACTGTTCAACGTGCAGAATCGCGCGCAGCTCGCCTACCTCGCGGCGCGCCGGCTGTCTTCGTGAGCCGGCGCTGACGCGCCGCGCCGCGCGCACCGGGCCGACGCGGCCCGCCGCGCCGCGCGGCGCGATGGAAGCGGTTCCGCGGCGCCGTCCGACTTCGCGCCGCGGCGTTTCGTAGTCGTACCTTCAGACGATTCGGCCTGCCGCCCGCGCGCTACGAGGTGCGCCCGTTTTTCCCCCTTTTCCCGTCGCTACACTCGTCGCATTCGATGCACCGCGCAGGCGGGGGCTGCGATTGCCCGCGCCTGCCGCCCATAACGACAGGACGACGGCACGATGGCAGAACCGAAGGCGCTTCCCCGCGACTGGCAGCGGATGTTTTCCGTCGGCCGCGGCGTGTCCGGACATCGCCGGATCGGCGCGTCGCCGCGCGCCGATCTGTTTCTTGCCGCCTTCATCGTCGCCGTCGTCGCGCTGTTCATCCTGCCGCTGCCGCAGGCCGCGCTCGACGGGATGATCTCGCTGAATCTGGCCGCAAGCGTCGTACTGCTGACGGTGTCGACCTACGTACCGTCGGCGGTCAGCTTCTCGTCGTTTCCCGCGCTGCTGCTGTTTACGACGCTGTTCCGGCTCGCGCTGAACATCGCGTCGTGCAAGCTGATCCTGCTGCACGCGAACGCCGGTCACGTGATCGACGCGTTCGGGCGGCTCGTGGTCGGCAACAACGTCGTCGTCGGCGGTGTCGTGTTTCTCGTGATCGCCGTCGTGCAGTTCATCGTGATCGCGAAAGGCTCGGAGCGCGTGGCCGAGGTCGGCGCGCGCTTTTCGCTCGACGCGATGCCGGGCAAGCAGATGAGCATCGACGCGGATCTGCGCGCCGGCATCATCAGCGCGGACGAAGCGCGCGAGCGTCGCGAGAAGCTCGAGCAGGAATCGCAGATGCACGGCGCGATGGACGGCGCAATGAAGTTCGTGAAGGGCGACGCGATCGCCGGCCTCGTGATCGCGTTCATCAACATCGTCGCGGGCATCGCGGTCGGCACGCTGATGCACGGCATGGACATCGGCACGGCGCTGCAGCGCTACGCGATCCTGACGGTCGGCGACGGCATGGCGTCGCAGATTCCGTCGCTGCTCGTGTCGATCGCGGCCGGCATCGTGACGACGCGCGTCGCGACGCGCGATGCGCGGCAGCGCCAGCTCGGCGAGCAACTGGGCGAACAGCTCGGCGCGCATCCGCGTGCGCTGCTGATCGCGGCGCTCGTGCTGGCCGGCTTCCTCGTCGTGCCCGGTTTTCCGAAATGGTCGTTCGCGCTGATCGCCGTGGCGCTCGGCGCGTTCGCGCTGACGCAGCTCAAGCGCAAGACGACCGCACCGAGCTTCAACCTGATCCACGTGGCCGGTCGCGTCGGCGCGGCCGACGACGGGCAGCCGGCGAAGGTATCGCATGCGGCGGGCGTCACGTCGCTGATCGCGGTATCGCTGGCCGACGATCTGCGCAGCGCGCTGAACCTCGCGCAGCTGCAGGCCGCCCTGTCGAACGCGAAGGCGCGCGTCGACGCGGACATCGGCACGGTGTTCCCGCGCATCACGCTGAACGACGACGAGCGCGCGCCGGCCGGGACGTACCGCATCTATCTGCAGGACGTGCTCGCCGCGCACGGTGCGCTGAAGCCGGGCTGGCTGCTGTGGGACGGCGTCGCGCCGCTGCCCGAGCGCGCCGAGCGTCAGCCGGCCGAAGCGTTCGGCCCGTTCGCGACGGCCCTGTGGGTCAAGCCGGACGGCGCGCCGCCGGACGGCAAGTGGCTGACGAGCGAGGCGGCGCTCGCCGCGCACGTCGAGCAGATCGTGCGCGAGCACGCGGACGAACTGCTCGGCATCCAGGAGACGCAGGCGCTCGTGCATCTGGTGCGGCGCGATCACCCGGAGCTCGTCGGCGAGCTGACGCGGCTCGTGCCGCTGCAGCGCGTGACCGAGGTGCTGCGCCGGCTGCTCGCCGAGCAGGTGCCGATCCGCAATCTGCGCGTGATCTTCGAAAGCCTGATCACGTGGGCGCCGAACGAGCCCGACGACGTGATCGCGCTCGTCGAGCTCGTGCGCGTCGACCTGCGCCGGATGATCACCGACCGCCACGCGGGCGCCGCGCGCCAGCTGCGCGTCGTGCTGTTCGAGCAGAACCTGCAGGAGCGCATCGAGAACGCGGTGATGCGCACCAAGCAGGGCAACTTCCTCGCGCTGTCGAGCGCCGTGAAGCAGGACATCGGCGAACAGGTGCGCGCCATCGTGCAATCGGCGCACGCGAGCGGCGCGCACGGCGCCGCGCGGCTCGCCGTGATGGTCGCGCTCGGCGCGCGCCGCTACGTGAAGACGATCCTGCAGCCGATGCTGCCCGATCTTCCGGTGCTGTCGTATCAGGAGATCGAGGAGGACGTGCAGCTGCATACGGTCGGCTGGGTGAAGAACCCGCCGGACGACGGCACGGTCGGCGCCGGCGCCGACGTGCGTACACCGGGCGTCGCGCAATGACGAGCTCGACGATCCTCGACCTCACGCGGCAGGCGCTGATGCTCGTGCTGCTGCTGTCGCTGCCGATCGTGCTGATCGCGACGGTCACGGGCCTCGTCGTCGCGATCCTGCAGGCGGTCACGCAGGTGCAGGACGCCAACATCGGGATCGCGGTGCGGCTGATCGCGGTGATGGTCGCGCTGGTGCTGCTGTCCGGCTGGCTCGGCAGCGAGGTGCTGCGCTTTGCGCAGCAGGCGCTCGAACGGATGTTCGTTTCTTCCACAGGAGTGTTTTGATGCGTCGACGCGTCGTCCCGATCCGGTTTCAGCCGCGCAGCCTGCCGCGCGCGGCGCTCGCGATGTGCGCGAGCGCGCTGCTTGCGGCGTCGCTCTGCATGACGATCGCGCAGCCTGCGCGCGCGGCCGACCTGCGCTGGCGCAACAAGCCGTTCACGATCGTCGCGAACGGCAAGAAGATCGGCGACTTCATTCGCGAGCTCGCGTCGTCGCAGGGCGTGACGGCCGTCGTCGATCCGAAGGTCGACGGCGTGATCAGCGGCCGCTTCTCGGGCACGCCGCAGCAGACGCTCGACACGATCTGCTCGACGTACGGACTCACGTGGTACTACGACGGCTCGTTCCTCTACGTCGATCCGGCCGACCAGTCGCAGACGCAGATGATCCCGATTCCGCCGAACGCGGGCGGCGAGATCGGCCGCGCGCTGCAGGCGATGCAGATTCCCGACAAGCGCTACACGCTCGTCATCAACGATCGCGCGAACAGCGTGTACGTGGCGGGCCCGCGCCGCTACGTCGAGCTCGTGCGGCAGGCGATCGGCAGCGTCGGCGATCCGTCGGCGAACGGCCAGCACGCGGACATCCGCGCGTTCCGGCTCAAGTACGCGTGGGCGTCCGACTTCACGGTCAATCGCTCGGGCAAGGAAGTGACGGTGCCGGGCGTCGCGACGATCCTGCGGCGCCTGTTCGGCAAGGGCGGCGGCACGGGCCCGATGCCGACGAGCGCGCCGCTCGGCCAGGCCGCGCGTCAGGTGAAGCTCGGCTCGGGGCTGACGATCGCGGTGCCGCGCCTCGAATTCCCCGATCTGTCGGGCGGCCCGCGCAGCGGCGGCTACGGCGGCGAATCGGCCGCGGGCAGCACGTTCTCGCCGTTCGCGAGCGGCGGCGACACGCTGCCGCAGATCGAGGCCGATCCGGCGATCAACGCGGTGATCGTGCGCGATCTGCCGGAAAACATGTACCGGTACCAGTCGCTGATCGCGCAGCTCGACGAGCGGCCGCGGATCGTCGAGATCAACGTGACGATCATCGACATCAACGAGGATTCGCTCGACAGCCTCGGGATCGACTGGCGGCTGCACACGACGCACGGCGACGTGCAGATCGGCAACGGCGCGAACCCGCTGAACGGCAACACGCAGTACAACGGCGCCGGCAATCCGCCGCTGACGTTCGGGATCGGCGCGAGCGAGTCCGGGCAGACGGGCACCTTCATGCCGACCGGCATCGCGCTCACCGCATCGATCGGCGGATCGCTGCGCAACTACCTGCTCACGCGCGTGAATGCGCTCGCGCAGAAGGGGCAGGCGCAGCTGCATTCGAAGCCGAAGGTGCTCGCGCTCGACAACACCGAGGCGATTCTCGAGAACCTCACGCAGTTCTACGTGCAGGTGCAGGGCTATCAGGATTCGTCGCTGTACAGCGTGACGACCGGCACGAGCATCAAGGTGACGCCGATGATCGTCGACGATGCGATCCGCAATGCGGCCGCCGTGTCGGGCCGTCCGGAAAGCGTGATGATGTCGATCGACATCCAGGACGGCAACATCGTGCCGGGGCAGGCGGTGTCGAACGTGCCGGTGATCCAGCAGCGCAACATCGTCACGAAGACGATGATCGACGAAGGCAAGAGCCTGCTGATCGCGGGCTTCAACGACGACGAGGTGCGCCTGAACAAGAGCGGCGTGCCCTGGCTGTCCGACATTCCGCTGATCGGCAACCTGTTCAAGTACACCGACAAGTCCGGCAACCACATGGAGCGCTTCTATCTGCTGACGCCGCGTGTGGTGTCGAGCGCGTCGATGTACGCGCCGGACGGCTCGCCGGTGAACCCGGGCGTCGATGCGCCGGCCGACCCGAACGGCGTGTCGATGTACCGGCCGCCCGACAACGACATCGCGGTGCCGCTGACGCCGCGCCCGCTGCCCGGCACGAAGTTCGGGCCGCCCGCGCTGCCGCCGCCCGCGCAGGATGCGGCGTCGCAGCCGATGGCGACGACCGCAGGAGCGTCCGCCCATGTCGACGAGCATCATTGAACCGCACGGCGACGGCGCATTGCCCGGCGGGGCGGGCAGCGGCGCGGCCGCGCTCGCGTCGCCGTGGAATCTCTGCTTTCTGAGCGGCCCGATGTACGGCCGCACGATGTCGCTCGCGCGCGGTGCGAACTGGGTCGGCACCGCGGCCGACTGCGAAGTGATCCTGCCCGATCGCGAGATCGGCGCGAAGCAGGTGTGCCTGCAGGTCGGCGCGCTCGCGGTCACCGTGCAGAACCACGGCGGCGACACGGGCGCGCCGGTGCTGCTCAACGACGAACCGCTCGGCGCCGGCCGCCGGTCGCTGACGCCGCAGGACGTCGTGACGGTCGGCTCGATCCGCTTCGGCATCGCGCGGCACGCGCAGGCGAGCGTCGCGGTGCCCGACGACACGGGTGCGCCCGAGATCGCGCCCGCCGCACCGTGGCTCGGCTGGCTGACGGGCGGACTGCGGCGGCTCGGTAGCCGCCGGCTCGTCATCGCGCTGGTCGCGCTCTGGGTCGGCGTGCTGCTCGGCGCGCTCGGCTACGGTTTCGTCGCCTGGTCGGGGCGGCTGCCGTGGCAGCACGAGTCGGTGCTCGCGCGCACGCACCGCTTGCAGCGGCTGCTGCACGCGTATCCGGAACTCGCGGTCGCACCGCGCGACGACGGCGTGATCGTATCGGGCTACGTCGCCGATGCGGCCGCGCGCGAACGCGTCGCGCAGATCGTGTCGGGCGTCGACAACGCGGCGCTCGGCACCGTCTACGTGGTCAGCGATCTCGTCGCGACCGCGCAGACCTATTTCAGCGACACGGCGCTCACCGTCGCGTATCTCGGGCGCGGCCGCATCGAGCTGACCGGCACGGCGCCGCGCGCGCAGCTCGAGCCGCGCATCCGCAACTACATGAAGGACGCGCGGCCGGCGCTCGAAGTCGTCGACCACGTGCGTGACGCGCAAGCCGACGCGCCGCGCACGACGACGACGCTCGGCGGCTCGGCCGGCATTCCGGAGATCACGACGGTGTTCGCCGGCGACGGCGACCAGCGCTATATCGAGACCGTCGACGGCAGCCGCTATTTCGAGGGCGCGCGGCTGAAGGAAGGGCCGACGGTCGTGTCGATCGGGCCGGACGAAGTCGTGTTCGAGCGCAACGGCCAGCGCATCACGATGCCGCTCGGCGGCACGTCGGCCGGTGCGCCGGCCCGCGTGCCGGCGCCGCCCGTGCCGCCGCTTGCAAGCGGCGCGGCGGCCGGCATCGCGCAGCCGATGCCGGGACCGACGCTGCTGCCCGACGCGCGGCCGGCGTCGGCCGTTTCGAACGACGCGGCGCATTAGCGTCGCGGCAGATCATGCGCGCCGTGCGGCGAGCGCGGCGCGGGCATGACGCGGCACGCCGCAGCGGTGCGGCAGGCCGTGTGGGCCGGGGCGGCATGGGGCCGCCGCCGGACGAAGGTGAACTTCACGTAAAGGAGCGAAGCATGGGTGCCTCGGCAGCAGGTGGTGTGACGAACACGAACGACGTCCAGAAGCAGGCGGACGATCTGACCAAGACGCAGCTCGAACTGACGAAGATCAACTTCCAGGTGCAGCAATCGACGGCGACGTTCGAAACCAGCAACGCGGTGACCGCGCAGGAGGGGACGGCGAACGCGCAGGTCGCGCAACACCTGAGTTCGGCCGGCCGCGCATGATGCGGACCGCCGGCCGCAGCGCACGCCGTCGCGCATCCGGGCCGCCCGCGTGCGGCGCGCGGCGCGGCACGCGCGCGTGGCGGCCGGCCCGCGTCGCGCAGGCCGATCGGCAACTTGCGAGCGAAGGAGGGCAGCGATCATGTCAGTGACAGGCGTAGGCGCGGCACCGCCCGGTGCGGCCGCGCTGGCCGGCGCCGCGCAGCAGTCGGGCGCGGCGGCCGATCCGGCGCAGGTGCGCGAATTCGATGCGCTGATGCAGCCGCGCGCGGCGTCGGCGGATACAGCGCCGCCGGCTGCGGCGATGTCGCCGGCGACGCACGACGCCGTGCCCGCGGTGCAGATGACGCCCGCGCAGGCGAATGCGTCGTCGCTCGTCGAGCGGCTGCGTGCGTACGGCAACGATCTCGATGCGCGCTACGCGAACATCGACAAGCATCGCACCGAGATGCTGACGTCGATGGCCGACAACCGCAGCGATCCGCTGATGACGATGGTGCAGGCGATGGACTTCCAGTGGACGGCGACCACGACGATTTCCGAATACCAGTTGAGCCTGTCGGTCGCGCAGGCGGCGAACGGCTTCACGCACACGGTGCTGAAGACGCAGGAGTGACGAACGCGCGCGTGCGGGCCGGCACGGGCCGCGCGCGCGACGAAGCGGACCAACGATGACGACGATCGATTCGACGCCGCGCGCAGGCGCGTGGCGCAGCCGGGCGGCGCGTGCGCTGCTCGCGGGCGCGCTCGCGCTGCTGGCCGGCTGCCAGAAGGAGCTGTATTCGGGCTTGTCCGAGCACGACGCGAACCAGATGATCGCGGTGCTCGGCGACGCGGGCATCAGCGCGTCGAAGGACAACGACGCGCGCGATGCGTCGGACCGCAACGCGTGGCAGGTCAGCGTCGCGGACGGCGACATGCAGTCGGCGCTGACCGTGCTGCAGGCGAACGGGCTGCCGAAGCCGAGCTACGCGAGCCTCGGCGAGCTGTTCCAGAAACAGGGACTCGTGTCGACGCCGGCCGAGGAGCGCGTGCGCTATCTGTACGGCGTGTCGCAGGATCTGTCGCGCACGCTGCAGGACATCGAAGGCGTGATCGTCGCGCGCGTGCAGGTCGTGATCCCCGAGAACGACCCGCTCGCGGACAAGATCAAGCCGTCGTCGGCGGCCGTGTATATCCGCTACCGGCCGGGCGTCGATCTGCGCGCGATGGCGCCGATGGTCAAGGATCTCGTCGCGCACAGCATCGAAGGGCTGCAGTACGACAACGTGTCGCTGTTCCTGCAGCCGGCCGCCGCGCGCGCCCCGCGCGTCGACGGGATCGGCAGCGCGGTGTCCGACATCGTGCGGCTGCGCTCGCCGCTCGGCTGGCTCGTGTTCGCGCTGATCCTGCTGACCTGCGCGGTGATCGCGCTGTCGGCGGCACGGCGCGGGATGTTCGGTGCACGGCTCGCGGCGCTGCTCGGTGCGCCGCGCGGCGGCAACGGCGCATCGAACGCGCCGCCGGACGCAGGTGCGCTGCGCACGCCGGACGGCGCACGCGACGGCGCATGAACGACGGCACATGAACGACGGCACATGAACGACGCACGCGTGCCGCCGCCCGACGCGGCCGATCCGCTGCCGTGGCTGCAGCCGCTCGCGCCGCCGCCGGCCGCGCGGCGCGCCGCGTTTCACGCGCTCGTCTGCGAGTTCAACCTGCGGCCGGACCGCTATCTGCACGTGACGCGCGTGCCGGACGACTGGCCCGCGCGCTACCGCGCGCCCGACGCGTTCGGCGCGGCGGGGCGCAAGCTGCTCGCGCGCCATCTGCTGGCCGTGCATGGCGTCGCGGGCCGTCACGACTTCGACGTCGCGAACGCGTGCGCGCGCGTGGCGCTGCTGCCGGGTGCGGCGCTCGAGCAGCTTGCAGCCTATGCGGGGCTGCTGCTGCATCGCGGCTGGCTGCGCGACGCGCTGACCGTGCGGCGCATCCGCGCGGAAGTCGCCGCGAAACTCGGCGGCGATGCGCTGACGCTCGCGCTCGAACGCGCGCCCGAGTTCGGCGCGCTCGCCGATACGCTCGAACCGTGGCGCGCCGAGCCGGCCATGCTGCCCGCCGTGATCCGCGCACGCGGCGGGCGGCTGCTGGCCGACTTCATCGGCGCGGCCGGCGACGCGGTCGCACGCCGCGTGCGGCTCAAGTTCAACCGCGCGATCGACGACGAAGCGCCGTACTGGCTCAATCGCGCGCAGCGCGACCAGTTCGGAGAACTGCTGTTCCTGTTTCTGATTCCCGAGAGGCTTGCGTCATGGGACTGGCTTTTCTGATCACGAGCGACAACCTGCAGCTGCTGTCCGAGCGCAAGGTGCTGAAGGAGCGCGAATACGCGGCGCTGCTCGACGCGTCCGCGGTGATCGCGACCGCGCGCGACGAAGCGCAGCGGATCGTCGCCGATGCGCAGCGCGAGTTCGAGCGGCGCCACGCGTCCGGCTACGAGGAAGGGATGCGCCGCGCGCAGCGCCAACAGGCGGCGCAGACCTACGCGCAGGCGCTCGCGGCCGCGCGCACGATGGAGTCGATGAAGGACGCGATGGCCGAGATCGTCGTGAAGGCCGTGCGCGCGATCGTCGGCGAGATGAGTACGCAGAAGCTGTACGAGGCTGCGCTGGCGCGCATCGCGCCGCTCGTGCGCGACGAGGCGTTCGTGACCGTGCGCGTCGCGCCGGGCCGCAGCGACGAAATGCGCGACGCGCTCGAGCGCGCGTTCGCCGCGCAGACGAACCGGCAGAAGATCCGCATCGTCGAGGACGCGCAGCTCGCGCGCGACGCCTGCGCGGTCGAAACGCCGTCCGGGCGCATCGACGCGAGCCTCGATCTGCAGATCGACGCGCTGCGCCAGGCGATTCGCCGCGACGCGTCGCTCGGAGCCGCGCGATGAACGCGCCGCACGACGAAACGCCGCCGCCCGGCGACGATGCGGCTGCCGATGCGGCCGACGCGCCGTTCGACCGCGGCCGGCTCGTCGGCGATCTCGATGCGGGGCTCGCATTTTTCTCGCCGGTGTCGGTGCAGGGCCGCGTCAATCATGCGGTCGGGCAGATCCTGAACGCGACCGGCATTCGCGCGAAGCTCGGCGAGATCTGCGAGCTGCGCACGCCGAATCAGCCGACGCTGCTCGCCGAAGTGGTCGGCTTCTCGCGACAGACGACGCTGCTCACGCCGCTCGGCGACGTGGCCGGCCTGTCGCCGGAGACGACCGTCGTGCCGTCCGGCCGCGAGCATGTGTTTCCGGTCGGCGAGGCGCTGTTCGGCCGCGTGCTCGACGGCCTCGGTCGGCCGCTCGACGATCGCGGGCCCGTGACCGGCGCGACCTGGGTGTCGACGCAGCAGGATCCGCCGAACCCGCTCGCGCGACGCATGATCGACACGCCGTTTCCGACCGGCGTGCGCGTGATCGACGGGCTGATGACGCTCGGCGTCGGGCAGCGCGTCGGCATCTTCGCGCCGTCGGGCGTCGGCAAGAGCACGCTGCTCGGCATGATCGCGCGCGGCGCGCAGGCCGACGTGAACGTGATCGCGCTCGTCGGCGAACGCGGGCGCGAGGTGCGCGAGTTCATCGAGCATGCGCTGTCGCCGGAGGTGCGTGCACGCTCGATCGTCGTCGTATCGACGTCCGACCGGCCCGCGATGGAGCGCGTGAAGTCCGCGCTCGTCGCGACCGCGATCGCCGAGCATTTCCGCGATGCGGGCAAGCGCGTGCTGCTGCTCGTCGATTCGCTGACGCGCTTCGCGCGGGCGCAGCGCGAGGTCGGCCTCGCGAGCGGCGAGCCGCCGACACGCCGCAGCTTCCCGCCGTCGACGTTCGCGGTGCTGCCGCGCCTGCTCGAACGCGCCGGGCAGGGCGCGACCGGGTCGATCACGGCGCTCTACACGGTGCTCGTCGAAGGCGACGAGGAATCCGACCCGATCGCGGAAGAGGTGCGCTCGATCCTCGACGGCCATATCGTGCTGTCGCGCAAGATCGCGCTCGCGAACCGCTATCCGGCGATCGACGTGCTCGCGAGCCTGTCGCGCGTGATGCCGCTCGTCGCGAGCCGCGCACATCAGCAGGCGGCTGCGCGCGTGCGCGAACTCATCGCGAAGTATCAGGAGATCGAGCTGCTCGTGCAGATCGGCGAGTATCGCGAAGGCAGCGACCGGCTCGGCGATCTCGCGCTGCGTGCGCGCGAGGCGATCGGCGCGTTCTGCGCGCAGGCGCAGCACGAGGACGTGCGCTTCGACGCGCTGCTCGCGAAACTGACGAAACTGGCGAACGATCATGTCTGAAGCCGACGACCGCCGCGTGCTCGCGACGCTCGCGCGCCTGAAGCGCGTGCGCGAGATGCGCAGCCAGATCGCGCGCGTCGCGGCCGCGCGGCAGCAGCGCGTCACCGCGCAAAGCCGCCACGCGCTCGATGCCGCGCATGCACAGCTCGCGCGGCAGCTGGCCGCGAAAGCGGCGATCCAGACGCGCCTCGCCGACGACGCGCGCGACGCACGCACGCTGCAGGACGCCGCTGCCGATACGCGCACGTTCGACCGGCATATCGGCGCGGCGAATGCGTCGGTCAACGAAGCGGCGCACGTGCATCGCGGCCATGAGGCGACGCTTGCCGAGCTGCAGCGCGCGGCGCGCAAGGCGAAGGCGGCCGAGGACAAGCTCGAGCGCGCCGGCGAGAAGGCGCGGCATGCGCGCGCGGCGCGCGTCGAGCGCGATGCCGACGAAATCGCCGACGCGTATGCGGTGCGCCGTTTCGCGACGCCCGGCGTGTGGGCGGCGGGCGCCGGCCGACATCCGGACGCCCGCCGCGACACGCACGCGGAGGCCGCCGCGTTCGACGCCGCCATGACCGCGCAGAAACCGGCGGACGCGCAGGCCGGCACGCAGGGCGCCACCGCGAAACCGTCGGACGCGGCGCAAGCCGGCACGACCGATGCCGCTGCGCAGCCCGCCCCCGCCACCGCCGCCGCCGCGGAGCGCCGATGCTAGATCACGCGTCGGGTTTCAACGACCTCGCCGGCACGCTGCGGCCGCTGCTGTACGTGATGCCGCGCCTGCTGCCGATCATGTTCGTCGTGCCGGTATTCAACGAGCAGATCGTCACGGGCCTCGTGCGCAACGGCCTCGCGGTCGTGATCGCCGCGTTCGTCGCGCCCGCGATCGATGCCGCGCAGGTCGCGTCGCTGCCGTTCGTCACGTGGTGCGTGCTCGTCGCGAAAGAGGCGATGGTCGGGATGCTGCTCGCCGGTGCGTTCAGCGCGGTGCTGTTCGCGATCCAGGGCGTCGGCTACCTGATCGACTTCCAGACCGGCAGCGGCAGCGCCGCGTTCTTCGATCCGATGGGCGGCCACGAAGGCGGCCCGACGTCGGGATTCCTGAACTTCGTCGCGATCGCGCTGTTCGTCACGGCGGGCGGGCTGCAGGTGCTCGTGCAGCTGTTCGCGCAGTCGTACGCGTGGTGGCCGATCGGCTCGCTCGGCCCCGACTTCTCGTCGATGCTGCAGACCTTCGTCGTGCGGCAGACCGACACGATCTTCGAATGGATGGTGAAGCTCGCGGCGCCGGTGATCATCGTGCTCGTGCTCGTCGAACTCGGCATCGGGCTCGTCGGCCGCGCGGTGCCGCAGCTCAACGTGTTCGTGTTCTCTCAGCCGCTCAAGAGCGCGCTCGCGGTGCTGATGATGGTGCTGTTCCTGCCGGTCGTCTATGCGTCGCTGCATGCGCTGCTGAGTCCCGACAGCGGCCTCGTCGCGCTGCTGCGCGCGCTGTTCGCCGCGCACGGCGGCGGCGCGTGAGCGCGCAGCGCGAAGCGGAGCGCCGATGAGCGAAAAGAACCAGCAGCCGACCGCGAAACGCCTGCGCGAGGCGCGCGAAAAAGGCGACGTGCCGAAGAGCGCGGAGACGATCTCGTCCGCGTTCTTCGTCGGCGTCTGCGTCGCGCTCGCGGTCGGCGTCGGCACGCTGTTCGGGCGGCTGCAGGCGCTGTTCCGGCTCGTGTTCGACGCGGCGGGCGCGGCCGATCCGTCCGCGCGGATCGCGACGCTGATCGACGCGGCCGCGCGCGACTGGGCGACGCTGTCCGCGCAGATCGTCGCGGCCGGGCTGCTGCTCGGCGTGCTCGCGGGCTTCGTGCAGGTCGGCGGCGTGATGGCGTGGAGCCGGCTCGTGCCGCAGCTGTCGCGCCTCAATCCGGCCGAAGGGCTGAAGAACCTCTGGTCGCTGCGCAACCTCGTGAATCTCGCGAAGATGCTGCTGAAGACGGCACTGCTCGTCGCGACGCTCGGCTGGGTGATCGTCGAGTCGCTCGATCCGTCCGTGCAGTCCGGCTTCACGCGGCCGATGTCGATCCTCGCGCTGATCGTGAAGCTGCTGATGCTGCTGTTCGGCTGGGCCGCGCTGATCTACGTCGTGATGGCGCTGATCGACATCGTCCATCAGCGGCACGAGTTCAACCGCAAGATGAAGATGTCGATCGACGAAGTGCGGCGCGAGCACAAGGAGGACGAAGGCGATCCGCACATCGCGGCGAAGCGCCGGCAGCTCGCGCGCGAAGTGCAGTTCGCGTCGCTGCCCGATCGCATCGGATTCGCATCGGTGGTCGTCTATTCGCCGCGCGTCGCGGTCGCGCTCTATTACGGCGGGATCGGCACGCTGCCGTGGGTGCTCGCACGCGGCGAGGGCGACGCGGCCGAGCGGATCGTGCGGCTCGCGCGCGACGCGCTGCGTCCGACGCTCGCCAACGTCGGCCTCGCGCAGGCGCTCTACGACACGACGCCGGAGAACGGCACGATCCAGCCGCAGCATTTCCGCGAGGTCGCGCAGTTGCTGAAATGGGCGACCGGCGCGCCGTGACGCGCGCCGGCAGGCGCGGCCTGCTCGATATGTCCCCTTGCACTACCGTGCACGACGGCGCTTGACGCCGGTTTTTTTCCGGCGCTGCGTGCCGTTTACCGCGGAATTATTGCTGAATTATTTCTTCGTAAGATGGCGCGACCGTCATGCCGAACGGCGGGCCGCAGGGTCGCGTCGCGCAGGGCGGGTAGTCAACAGGGGCGGACAGGATACATGTGCGGAATCGACGGCTTTCTGAATAGCGTCGCCTTCGATGAGGAGACAGCGCGCGGCACGCTCGCGCGGATGACGGCGAGCCTCGCGCATCGCGGACCGGACGCACAGGGCTTGTGGGTCGATCCGGCGGCCGGGATCGCGCTCGGTCACCGGCGGCTCGCGATCGTCGACCTGTCGGTGCACGGCCGGCAGCCGATGGCGTCGGCGTGCGGCCGCTACGTGATGGTCTTCAACGGCGAAATCTACAACCACCGCGAACTGCGCGCGCAGCTCGAGCGCGTCGGACGCGCGCCCGCGTGGCGCGGCCATTCCGACACCGAAGTGCTGCTCGCTGCATTCGCCGCGTGGGGCGTCGACGCGACGCTGCGGCGCGCGACCGGGATGTTCGCGCTCGCGCTGTGGAACCGTGAGTCGCGCGTGCTGACGCTCGCGCGCGACCGCATCGGCGAGAAACCGCTGTATTACGGGCGGATCGGCGACGCGCTCGTATTCGCGTCGGAGCTGAAGGCGCTGCGCGCCTATCCGGGCTTCGACGGCGAGATCGATCGCGACGCGCTGTGCCTGTATCTGCGGCATTCCGCAGTGCCCGCGCCGCATACGATCTATCGCGGCATCCGCAAGTTGCCGCCCGGCAGCTGGATCCAGTTCGAGCATGCGCAGGACACGCCGCGAATCCGCACGTACTGGGCGCTCGAGCACGCCATCGATGCCGGCCATCACGAGCCGTTCGCAGGCACCGCGGCCGAGGCCGTCGACCGGCTCGACACGGTGCTGCGGCAGGCCGTCGCGCGGCAGATGGAAGCCGACGTGCCGCTCGGCGCGTTCCTGTCGGGCGGCGTCGATTCGTCGACGATCGTCGCGCTGATGCAGGCGCAGTCGGCCGCGCCCGTCGACACGTTCACGATCGGTTTTCACGAAGCGGGCTACGACGAGGCCGGCTACGCGAAGGCCGTCGCGCGGCATCTCGGCACGCGCCATACCGAGCTGTACGTGACGGCCGATCATGCGCTCGACGTCGTGCCGAAGCTGCCGGCCATCTACGACGAGCCGTTCTCCGACGCGTCGCAGATTCCGACCTTCCTCGTCGCGGAACTGACGCGCCGGCACGTGAAGGTCAGCCTGTCCGGCGACGGCGGCGACGAGCTGTTCGGCGGCTATACGCGCTACTTCCTGACGCCGCGCCTCTGGCGCAAGCTGCATCGCGTGCCGGCGGCCGTGCGCACGCGGATCGCCGGCGCGCTGCACGCGCTGCGACCCGATCATGCGGACCAGCTCGCGGCTGTCGCGCAAGGCGCGTGGGGCGGCGGCGAACTGCGCGAATCGCCGACGCGCATCGGCGACCGGCTGCACAAGCTCGGCCACGTGATGACGGCCGACAGCCGGATCGGGCTGTACCGGCTGCTGATGTCGTCGGTCCATCATCCGGAGCGCATCGCGCTCGCCGGGCACGAGCCGCCGACGCCGCTCGATACGGTGTCCGCATGGCCCGTGCATCTGAGCTTTGCCGAGCAGGCGATGGCGATCGACACGCTCACCTACCTGCCGACCGACATCCTGACGAAGGTCGACCGCGCGGCGATGGCGGTCAGCCTCGAAACGCGGATGCCGTTCCTCGATCATCACGTCGTCGAATTCGCGTGGCGGCTGCCCGCATCGCTGCGCTTGCCCGAAGGGCAGTCGAAGGCGCTGCTGCGCCGGCTGCTCGACCGGTACGTGCCGACCGAGCTGATCGACCGGCCGAAGCAGGGCTTCTGTGCGCCGATCGATCACTGGCTGCGCGGCGCGCTGCGCGACTGGGCCGACGCGTTGTTGCAGCCGTCGCGGCTGCGCGACGAGGGCTTCTTCGACGCGGCCGCGGTCGAGCGGCTGTGGCGCCAGCATCAGACGGGGCGCATGAACTGGCAGCATCAGCTGTGGACCGTGCTGATGTTCCAGGCGTGGCTCGACGCGCAGCGCGCCGCCTGACGAGGCGGTGCGCTGCGGGCGGCGCTCAACCGGCGCTGAACCGGCGCTCAGCCGACGTTGATCGGCGTGCCGATCGACAGGTGGCTCGCGTTGGCCGCGGCCGACGGATTGAGCTGCAGGATTTCGCGGAACGCCACGTTGTCCTGCTCGCGGTCCGACATTTTCCGGCGCTCGGCGGCCGATACGTGCGCAGCGTCGAGCAGCGAATCGCGGTGCTGATGCGCGATCACCCACAGCGAATCGCCCTGGACGACCAGGTAGGGCGTCGGCGACGGCGTGCCGCTCGGCGGCTGCGTCGATGCAGGCGGCGACGCGCCGGTCGACGGGCTGGCGGACGTGCCCGGTGACGGTGCGGTGGCGCTCGGTGCCGGCGTGGCTGCGCTCGGCGACGGCGACGGGGAAGCCGACGGCGATGGCGACGCACCGTTGGTCGGCGGAGCGACGTTCGATTTCTGCGGCGGCGGGCTGCTGCCGTTGAAATACGTGTAGAGCCAGTTGCCGACGTAGATGCCGAACGGCACGAGCACGATCGCGGTCGGAATCCGGCTCGTGACGGCCTTCGTCAGATTCGGCATGTGCGTATCGACGCGCGCCAGCGCGAGCAGCGTTGCCGACGCGGCGCCCGACAGCGCGATCGGCAGGCTCGTGGCGCTGGCCGCGCTCGCATAGCCGGCCGCGATCGACACGATGTCCGACGTCGCGTCGATCGCGCGCACCACGCGACTGCGGCGGTCGAGCGACAGGTTGCGCGTCGCGCCGAGATGGATGGCGGCCGTATAGCCGAGGCCGACCACCGCGCCGATGCCGCCGAGCAGCGGCGCGACCGCATGGCTCGCCATGAAGTTGTGCACCGCGATTTCGCCGAGGCCCACGTAGCCGGCCAGCGCCGCCGAGCGGCCGACCTTGCCGAACAGACGTCGCGGATTGCCATGGTGCATCTGCTGGATCGACGTGCCGCCGAGCACGCCCTGCATCTGCGCGATCATGTCGTTCGCGATCATCTTCGTATAGGCGACCGCGTCTTCAGCCGAAATCTTCTTGCTTTCGTGCAGCGCGAGCAGGCCGTCGACCTTCACGCGTGCCTCGTTCGCCAGCAACTGCAGCGACGCGCCGCGCAGGTCCTTGTCCATTTCATGCGCGTCGAGCTGGCTCTCGAGCCCGCGCACGAAGCGGTCGAGCACGCGCCGGAACAGGCGCGGATCGCCGCCCTGCAACGCGCGCACCGAGTCCTGATGAAGCGCCTGCACGAGACGGCCGGTCCGCGCGCCGACGAACAGCGCATTGCTCGTCTGCTTGAATGCCGGCGACGTCAGGCCGAAATGATGCGTGCCGAACCCGACGCCGAGGCCGATCGCCATCGACAGCAGGTTTTGCCGCGTGAACCAGGTACGCAGGCGGTCGGCCTGCTGCAGCCGCAAGGCATTCAGCTCCGCGTGCGCCGCTTGTTCGGGCGTGATCGGCACCTGCGGCCCGCTGCTGCCCGTGCGGCTCGACTGCGCGCTGACGAGGCGGCTGTCGCTGAGCGGCTTCGCGTCGTCGACCACGAGCTCCGGCTTCTGGACGATGTCGGTCCATGCGGGGAGCTTTGCCTGCAGACGTTGGGCGCGGGGCAGCTTCGTTTGCTGCGGGTTCTTGAGCTTGCTGCCGATGTCGCGCTGCCAGTCTTCGGTAAAGCTGCGGGCCGCCGACTCCCGCGCCGGCGCGCGATCGGGGTCGTTTCGCCACGCGCGCGTCGCGTAGTCGGCGACTGCATAGCGCGCGCGATTGAGCAGCTTCGTCGTGTTGCCTTCGTAGAGCCGATCGACGAGCGCGTCGATCTGGGCCGGCTTCATGCCGTTTTCTCGGCCGATCCGGTCGATTTCGGCGAGCAGCATCTGATGCTGCTCGACGAGCGTGTCGGGATCGATGCGCTCGAACACGCGCGTCAGCGCATCGGCGCCGTGGATACGCTCGAACGTCGAAGCGTCGTACCCGCGTCCTCGTACCCGATCGACGAGCATCTTCGCGAGCGCGGTCGTCAGTTCCTGATTCGCGATGAAGTCGGAGCCGTGCGTCGCATACGACAGCCCGACGTGCACCCATTTCAAGGTCGGCCGGTCGAGCAACTGGTTCACGAGTTCGACATGGCCGGCGCCGGGCACCGATTCCGGCACCGCGTCCCAGCCGTGGAACGTCACCATCACGTGCGGCGCGGCTTGGTCCGGATGCTTGACCGCCCATTTCTCGAGCAGCGAAGCGAGTCGCACGTAGTCGTGATACTGATCGTTCGTGCCGGCCTGATAGCGCTCGTCGACGGGCGACACGAGCGCGCGTCCGGACGCGGTTTCGAGCCGCAGCAGGAAGCCGCCTTCCGCGGCCGCATCGAGCCACGCATGCAGGTGCGCTTCGGTGAGTTCGTCGAGATGGACGACGTGGCCGTTCTCGCCCGTGATGGTCGCGGTCGCGTAATCCATCTTCGCGCGCGTCTGGTCGCCGAGCTGCTTCACGTCGTTGACGAATTCCTGCTCGTGCTTCTTGCCCTGCGCGGCCGCAAGCGTATGCGGATCGAGCACGATCGTCACGGCCGCGTTCGCCGCGCCGTTGCGGCGGATCTGCTCGAGGAACTGGCGCGGATCGTCCGACAGCCGATACGCGCGGCTCATCGGCACGACGCGGTACTGCACGTCGCGGCTCGACGCGAAGAACGACTTGATGATCTGCTTGTCGACGGCCACGGCGGCGCTCAGCCGGCGATGGAGATTCTTCCATTTCGGCACGGGTGCGAAGCGTGCGCCGCCTGCCGTGTAGTCGCGCGCGACGCGCAGCCATTTGCCGAACCAGCGCCAGGCCTGCGCGTCGGCCATCACGGCCGGCGGCGGCGCGTCGGCGGGACGATCCTGCAGCTCGAGCGGGCCCGCGCGCGTGTCGTCTTCGCGTTCGACGAACTTCTTCAGCCGCGTGACGTGCATGAGCGGATCGGGCCGGCCGCCGTCGCCGTAGCGCTGCTTCCATTCGATCTGCGTCGAACTGACGAGCGCCGGCTGGTAAGGCTTGATCTCGAGAACGGGATGCTCGGGCAGCGGCGCCTGATTGTTGCGCGCCGCTTGCCGCTCCCGCTCGAGCTGCGCCTGCATCGTGTCGCGTTCGTGGATCGCCGACGCCTTCTCGCGCGATGCCCAGTCGCGCAGCTTGTCCGCCCACGTGCGGTGCGATGCGTTCTGCAATTTTTCGAGGCGCTCGACGCGGCTGTTCAGCGCGTCCAGGCGCGTGCCGGGCGCGTAGGTGTCGATGCCGTCGGCCAGCAGCTCGGTCAGCAGCAGATGGACGTTCGCGCCGTAAGGCCCGCGGCCGATCGGCGACGCGTCGAGCGGTACGCCGGCGCCGCCGGTGTCCCGCCAGTCGTCGTGCCAGAACAGGTTGCCTTGCGCGTCCGGCACGAGTACGCCGTCGGGCGATGCGAGGCGGTGCGCGATCGGATCGGTCGTCCGGTACACGTACACGCGGTGCGTGTCGGGCGACAGCGCGCCGCGCTCGGCGAGCGCGAGCAGGTGCACGGCATTGTGGCCGCTGAAGTCGAGCGCGTGCGCGGCGCTCGCGGGCAACAGATGCGCGGCCACGAGCGCGTCGTGCAGCGCAGGGCGGCCCGCGGCGGCGCGGCGTGCGGGCTGTGTGGCCGCGGTTGTCGTTGCCGTGGCGGACGTGGCCGTCGTCGCGCCGGCCGGCGCGTTCGCAGCGCTCGTGCCGGCCGGCAGCGCGCCCGATGCGTTTTGACGACGCAGCAGCGCGGCCGTGCGTGCGCGCGTGAGCAGTGCGACGCGATGGGTGGCATCGGCGCTCCGCGCGATCAACGCATGGCTCATGTAACGCGGGCGCAGGCGCGACGGCAGCCGGTACGTCGTGTCTTTTTTCGGCGCGCGGATCGGATCGAAGCGGCCGATGCGCGCCATCATGTCCGGGCCGATCTCGGTCGCGATGAACGCGACGCCGCGCTGCCGCGCGCGCGACAGCGGGATGCGGTGGCGCGTGCCGCCGCGCCGCACGCGGGCGTTCACGCGCCGCTGGAACGCGTCGTCGAGCGGGCGCTCCTTGACCTTGGCGCCGTCGATCGGCGACTTTTCCTCGTAGTACCAGACGCCGCTGTTCGGATCGCGCTTCGCATGGCCGAGTATGTCGCCGGTCTTTCGATCCACCGCGTAGATGGTGTCGGCGTTGCGCGCGCCGGCGATGGCCTTGTTTGCATTCGAATAGTGCTTGACGGAGCCGAGCGCGTCGATCGCGGACGCGAGCGCGCCGTCGACGTGTCCGGTGGGCGACAGCTCGATCGTATCGCCGTCGTGCGCCGGTTCGATCCTGGACGGGCCGCCCATGTCGCGCAGCTCGGCGGCCGTGACCGGCGACCGATAGAAATCGAAGCCGCGGCGCGCGGCGGCTGCCGCGTCCGGCGTATTCGCGTCGGCGGCGCGCGACAGCGCATTGCCGAGCGCGCGGCGCTCGCCGTACGACAGCGAGCGGTCGCGCCGCGTGATCGTGATCGCACCGTTCGCGTCCACCTCGGCTTCCGCGATGAACTTCGGCGGCGAACCGGCGCTCGGCGGCGGATCGGCGCGGGCAATCAGCACGTGCGCATTGCGTCCGGTCTCGCGGGTCAGGTCGCGCAGCGCGGGCGAATGCGCGCCTTCGATGCGCTTGAGCGTGCGCAGTCCCCGCTCGTCGAGCCACGCGCGCGCGCGCTCCATTCGCGTGCTTGCGCGTGCGTTGCTGGCGGGCGCGGCAGCGGGGCGGTTGCCCGAGCCCGGCGCGGCAAGCTTCGGCAGCCGTGCATCGCCCGTCAGCGCGCGCGCCTGTTCGGCGTACAGCACGCGATAGGTCGGATTGCCGGGCAGCGACGTGCGCGTGTCGCCGAAGCGTTCCGCGAGCGCGTGAAGCGCCGCGGCATCGCCGCTCTCGTACGCATGGCGCGCGGCGCGGGCAAGCGCGTCCGGCAGATGCACGTGTGCGGCGATGTCGCCGCCGCCGGCCGCGAGAATCTCGTCGCGCACGCGATCCGCATTCACCTGCGCGCGCGCTTCCGCGAGCAGCAGGCTACGGACGTACGCTTCGGGGCTGCTGTGGTCGAGGCCGAGCGTGTCCGTCGCGATGTCGACGCTGTGCTGCACCTCGTGCGCGAGCGCGAACACGAGCGTGCCCGCGTGACGCGTGTTGCCGTCGAGGACGATCACGCGCCGTTCGGCGTCCACATACTGGCCTTCGCCGCGCGCGCCGAGCTTGACCTTCCAGCCGTCGCTTTTCGCGAGCCGCATCTGCGCGACGAGCGTCGGCGAACGCGACGCGAGCGCATGCGCGCGCATCCGCAGCACCGCGCCGCGGAACAGCGTGACGACGCGCTCGATCGTCCCGCGTCGCGGCGCGTACGCGCCATGCTCGGTCATCGCCGGGTGCGCGAGTCGAATGCGTCCGGTCGCGATCCCGGAATGAATTTTTGCGGCGACTTCGTCGATCCGGCCGAGCACGCTGCCTTCCGGATCGGCGCCGGGCAGGACTTCGCCGGGATCGTGCAGCATCACGTCGCCGTTGCGGCCGAACAGCACCTGGAAGTCGTACAGCAGATGGTGTTCCTGCGTGACGCGACGAATCTTCGCGAGATCGGCGAGGCCGCCGCGCGATACGACGCTCGGCAGGCCCACGTCGAACTCGACGTCGACGCTGCTGATCTGCGCGGACGGCTTCAGCACGACCGCGACGCGGTTCGCGACCGTGAACGGCCCGTCGGTGGTGCTGGTCGGCAGCTTGTAGACGTCGCGCAGCATCGCGAGCCCGCCCTGTTCGAGCTGGACGGCTTCATACGCGTCGACGAGACCCGAGATCGACTCGTCGCGGAACACGCCGATCGCCTGTCCGGTGCCGCCATCGAACACGGTCTTGTACGCGCCCGAGCCGAGCACGGGCCCGAGGAAATCCGCCGGATCGGCGCGCCGTGCGGGATCGCCGTCGACGTAGAGATCGCCGTGCACGCGGTCGACCGAGAGCTCGCCGAGCGACGGCTGGCGATAAGCGGCCGGCGCGTAGCGGTTCATCCCGGACAGGTCGGCCGGCGCGCCCGCCGCGCCGACCGCGTCCGGATGCGCGGTGTAGACCGGGCGCTGCCAGAGGTTCGCGAGCTGCGCGGCCGCGCCTTCGTTTGCATGCCGCGCCGACAGGATCGTCGTATAGCCCGTGTCCGAGGGCGGCGGATTGAACAGCGTGAACGCGTGCGGATTGACCGGCTGCCTGTCGGGGCCGAGCAGCGTGCCGTCGGGCAGCGTCTCGGCCGGCACGATCGCGAGACGCCTGCCAGGGTCGATCAGCACGCGGCCGTCGCGCAGGAACGACAGCGTGTCGACCGGCGGCGGGCCGCCGGCGCCGAACGGCGATGCGTCGTGCTCGACGTTGGCCTGCGACCACGCTGCGCGCTGCGCCTGGATCTCGCGCATCGACCGCGGTGCGCCGCTCTCGTCATGTTGCGCGGCGCGCATCTCCGGCGCCGGCATCGCGCGTGTGCCGCCTGTGCGGCCGCGATCGTATGCATCGCCGTAGAACGCCGTATAGGTCTTGCCGCCGGCGCCGGACACCGGCGCGTCGGCAAACGCATCGGCGAGCCGCGCGACGGTGGCGGCATCGTTCGCTTCCGGTCGCCACGCGTCGGCTTCGCGCTGCAGCGCGTCCGGCAGCCGCACCTTTGCGGCGATGTCGATGCCGCTGGCCAGCCGGATCTCGTAGCGTGCCTCGAACGCGTTGAGCTGCGCGCGTGCCTCGGCTTCGAGCGCCGTGCGCGTGAACCGGCCGCGGCTGCTGTAGTCGAGCCCGAGCGAGCCCTGGATGGCCTCGACCGCATGCAGCGCTTCGTGCGCGAGTACGTAGGTCATCGCTTCCGGCCCAGCGACCGCGCCATCGATCGTCACGCGCTTGCGTTTCGCATCGATCCGGCTGCCGCTGCCGGGCTTGCCGACGCGCACGCGCCAGCCGTTGCTGTCGAGCATCCGCAATTGCGTCGCCAGCGTGCTCGACTGCAGCGCAAGCGCGCCGACCTCGTCCGGCAGTGGCGCGCCGCCGACGCGCATCCGCACGCGCGTGATCAGCGACGGTTTTTGCACGAACGCGTCGGCCGGCAGTGTGTCGGCCGGCACCGCGTCGGCCGGCACCGCATCGTCGCGCGGCGGCTGCAGCAGCTCGGGTGCATGCAACTCGATCCAGCTCAGCACGCCGCGCTGGATGGTGTCGAGCCGCTGCCGGGACATCGAGTACGCAATCTCGTTGTGGCGGATCGGTCCGGGATCGCAGACCAGGAAGTCGCCCGTGCTGGTGAAGATGCCCTGCAGGTCGAAGCCGATCTTGTGCGCTTCGAGCACCTCGTGCAGCTTCATGATGTTCCGGATGCCGTCGCGCGAGACGACGGGCGGCAGCGCACCCGTCGCGAATTCGTCGCTATGGAACACACCGAGCGGGCGGACCAGCGCGGAGACGACGCCGCCGAGCGAGCGAAACGGCCCGTGCAGCTGCACGGTCCGTATGCCGAGTTCTTCGAGTGCTTGCAGCGTCCGATGTTCGTCGACCACGATCTGCTCGTCGGCCGCGCGCTGCGCATCGATCGTCGCCGGCGCCTGCGACGGGTCGAACGGGGGCGGGCTGTGATCGACCGTGACGAGCGCGGCGTCGTCGCCGAGTGCGAAGCCCGTTTTGCGCGCGCCTGCGCCAAGCAGTTCGCCGAGATGGTGCTCGACGTCGATTCGCGCACCCGGGTCGCCGTTGAGATGGACGCCGTTCGCATCGGCCGCGAGTTCGCCGAGCGCGTGCGGCGCGGCGGGCGCGGGATCGAAGCGGTGGAACACGCGCGTGTCGAGCAGTGCCGCATCGTTGCCGATCGCACGCTCGGGGGGCGCGTAGACCGAGCGCCGCAATACGTTCGCGAGCCGCGCGGCGGCTTCGTTGCCGCCGTGCTTCGCCGCGAGCACGATCGCTTCGGCATCCTTGACGAGCCGCCACGGCGCATTGGCGATCACGTATTCGTGCATGCCGACCGGCTTGCCGTCGACGAGCAGCGTGCCGTCGGGCAGCGTGTCCGCGTGCAGCACGACCATCCCGTGCTCGGGCAACTGCGCCGTGTGTCCGTCGCGGCGCGCGTTCAGTTCGGCTGCGTCGGGCGCCGGGCGGCCGTCGCCGAACGGCGACGCGAGCACGGCATGCGCGTGGCTCCACGCGGTGCGCTCGTCGAGATGCGCGCGGCCGCTCGGCGCGGCGCCGTCGCCCTCGGCGAGCATGTGCGGCGCCGGCATGCGGTGCGCAATGCCGCCGCGGCGCTTCTGGCGCGCCCAGACGTCGTCGTAGAACGCGCGGTAGGTCTTTCCGTCGTGGCCCGATACCGGCGCATCGGCGAAGCTGTCGGCGAGCCGCTCCACGGTGCCCGCGTAGTCGTGCGACGGGCCCTGCCAGTCGACGCCTTCGCGCGCGATCGGCTCGGGCAGAGACGCGTGTTCGGCGATGTCGACGCCGCTCGACAGCGCGATTTCGTAGCGCGCCTCGAACGCGTTGATCTGCGCGCGTGCCTCCGCTTCGAGCGCCTTGCGCGTGAAGCGGCCGCGATTGCCGTAGTCGACGTTCAGCACACCGGCCGTCGCTTCCACGGCGCGTCGCGCCTCGCTCGCGAGCGTGTACGTGATGCTGCCGGCATCCTCGAGCGCCCCGTCGATCGTCATCACGCGCTTGCGCGGGTCGACGTGACTGCCGCCGCCGCGCTTGCCGACCTTCACGCGCCAGCCGGCATCGCCGAGCATCCGCAATTGCGTCGCGAGCGTCGCCGACTGCATCGCGAGCGCCTGCGCCGCTTCGGGGAGCGGTGCGCCGCCGAAACGAACCTGCATCCGCGTGAACCAGCCGGGGCTCGGTGCCGGTCGATCGGCCGCCGCGGGCTCCGTCGTGTCCGGATGGGCGGCCACGAGGTCGGTATCGGGCGGCGCTGCGGCGTCGTTTGCGCTCGCGCGTCGCGGCGGCTTTGCGCCATCCGCGCGAGCGGCCGGCGATGCATGGTGCTCCTCCGGCGCCGTCCGGTCGCGTGCGGGCGCACGTTCCGGCGCATCGGCACGTTCCGGCCGCACGAGCACGAGCACGCGGTTCGGCGCGCTGAAGCGGCCGTCGAGCGCGTTGACGGGTTGACGCGTTGTCGCGGGTTGCGGCACCGCGCCTTCGTTCGGGCCGCGCTTGCCTGCGAGCACGATCACCGTGTCGTCGGCAGGCGGGCGCGGCGCATTCGCGTGCGGCGCTTCGTCGGCAGCCGCGGCGCCGGCCACGGCGCCGGTAGCGGCTTCGGTCTCCGGCGCCGGGTCGAAGCGCAGCACGCGCGCATCGGTGCGCAACTGGCCGTCGGGGCCGAACGCATCGGGCGCGGCCGCATAGACGGGCCGCTCCCAGCGGTTCGCGAGTTCGGGCGCGAGCAACGCATCGTGCTCGCCCGCGACGACGATGATCGGGTCCTCGAAATCCTGCGGGCGCATGCCGTCGAGCGTCGGCGCGTGCGACGCGGCGCCGTCGCGGACGATGTAGACGGTGCGGTCGCCGATCTGCATCGGCTCCGCGCGCGGACCGTTCGGCACCGCGATGCCGGCCGGGTCGAACGTCGCGGGCCGCGCGCCGGACGCTTGCTCCGCGAGATCGACGACCTTGACGTCGACACGCGGTCGCGCGGCTGCGGGCATGTCGCGCTTGCCGGCGCCGGCCGGCGTCTCGATGTCGAGCGGGCGATACCGCATCGCCCGGGCGTCGGCGCTGCGCCGGTTGCTGGCTGCGTTCGTCGCGTGGTCGGCGTCGCTTTGCTCATGCTGCTGGTCCACCCGTGCGCGCTCCTCGCTCGTGCGCCGCGCGCTGCGCGCGTTGGTGGCGGCGCTCGCCGTTTCGTCCTGCGCGGCCGTGCGCGCGAGCTCGCGCGTCGCTGGCTCGGCGTCGCGCGCGGCGGCGTACGCGTCGCGGGCCTGCTGCAACGTGCTGTCGAGCAGGTCGAGCCGCGTTCTCGCGACTATCTTCGGCGTGGTGCTCATGCCGCCGTCGGGGCCGAACGACAGGCGTTCTCCCGTGTCGGTCAGCGAGTCGATGCGCGTGCCGTTGGTCCAGTTCTTGTCGGAAGCCGATACGACCGACAGCTTGCCGTCCTCGCCGAGCACCACGGATTCGCCCGGCGGCAACGCTTTGCGCGACGCGCGGTCGAGCACGCGGATCGGCTTGTCTTCGTAGGTCAGTACCTTGTCGCCGACCATCAGCGTGCCGTCGGCCGAGACCGTCACGCGCTCGCCGTCGAACGTCACGCGATGGCGGCCGGCCGCCAGCGACGCGTCGCCGTCCTTGTTCAGCAGGCGTCCGATCATCTGGCCGTCAACCGTGACCGTCTTGCCGTTGGTCGTGCGCGCGACGAACGGCCTGCCCGTGCGATTGGCGACGGTCGTGACCGCGCGCTCCTTGAGGCCGCCGACGGCCATCAGCGCGACGTTGGTGAGGCCCGACTTCAGTTCCTCGCCGGCTTGCTTCGTGTTGCCGTTCCAGTAATCGACGCCGGCCTCGCCGAACGCCTCCACGGCGCCGCCGACGCCGGTCACGACCGCGGTAGCCTTCGCGCCCGTCGCCAGCACCGAGGCGACCTTCGGCGTGCGCGTGAGCGCGGTCACCGCGCGCGTGAACAGCTTGCTGCCGGCGAGCTTCGCGGCGCCGGCGGCGCCCATCGGCACCAGATTGACGAAATCCGCGCGTGCGCCGGCGTCGGTAAACGGGTTGAGGCTGCGGCCGTGTTCGGCGCGGTTCGCCAGATCGAGCCCGGCGCTCGTCATCGTCGCGCCGATCGCCGTGTACGTCATCGTCGCGCCGAGAATGTTCAGCGGCACGCCGACGATCGCGCCCACGCCGGTGCCGTCGAGCAGCGTGCCGAGACCTTCGAGCGCCATCCCGCCGATCATCATGCCGATGTTCAGGCCGGTGCTCGTCAGCGTATTGAGAAAGCTGTCGAAGCCGCTTTCGTGATGCGCGGCCTTCGATACGAGCTGCAGCGTGCCGTCCGCGTTGTGGCCGGTCGCGATATCGACCGTGCCGTCCGACGACAGCTCGTTGTTGTCGATATAGTCGTTGATGTCGTGGTAGGTGCTCGCCGTCTCGTCGACGTATTGCGTGCCGTCCTTGCCGGTGACCTTGAAGATCGCGCTCGTCGTCATGCCGTCCTGTTTCGACGCATAGACCATCGGCAGCACGTTCACCTGCGTGCTTTCGCCGCCGCCGATCGACAGCAGCTTGTCGCGCACCTTGTCGATCGTCGACAGCTTCTCCTTGTCGGTGAAGCGCGCGACGTCGTCCTTCATCGGCGATACGGGATCCGAACCGTCGCCCGACGATGCAGCGTTCTGCACGTCGGGCTGTATGCCGAGCGCGACGCCGATCAGATTGCGCTGCTCGTTTGCGGTCAGCGTGCCGAACGGTATCGCGTCGCCGTTGCTGGTGCTCGCGCTCGCGGCGTCGAGCAGCGAGTTCGACAGTTCGCCGCGATGCGCTTCGTAGAAATCGTGCAGTGCCTTCTTGTAGTCGTTCTCCGCGTCGGAGCCGGGCGCCGCGTAGCGCAGACGCTCGTCGAGGCCCGCGTCGAATCCGTCCATCAGCACCTGCTGATGCGACGTCTCGCTCAACAGCTGCAGACGCTGCACCGTGTTGTTCGCCTCGGTGACGTCCGCCTTCGCCTTGTCGAGCAGCGCCTGCTTCGGATTCGGCAGCGGCATCGACGGCGCCGGAATCATGTCGTCGCCCGCGACGACGCGAAAGCGCATCGGCGGCGGATTCGCGGCCGCCCAGTCGTCGTAGTCTTTCTGCACCGACTCGAGCGTGCTTTTTGCCTGCGTCTGCTGGACGCGGGCCTGGTCGAGCGCCGCATTGGTCGCACGCTCGTTGACTTGGTTCGACAGCCGCGCGTCGGCCGCGCGGATCGCGCCCGCGACGACCTGGATGCGCTTCACGTCGAGCATCGTCGGCCCGGTCGGCGCGGCCGGCGTGCCGGTGGACTGCGGCAGCAGGAACGGATGGTCGAGCAGCGGCGACGCCGATAGCGACGGCGTGCCGTTCGCGGCGGGCAATGTTGTCGACAGCGACGACGTCGGCACGCCGGACAGCCCGTTCGCGGTCGACAGCGACGGCGTCAGCAGCGGCGACTGCAGCGTCGGCCTCGTGAACAACGATTGCGCGCTCACTTGCGACTTGATCTGCGAGGCCTGATCGTCGTACTGCTGCGCGAGGCTTGCACCATATGCGGCGACGAAGCCGTCGTGCGCGATGTCCGCCTGCTGCCGCGCCTGATAGAGCTTCGCGTAGGCGTCGCCGAGGTCGAGGTCGACCTGCGGGTCCTTGATCATCGCGTGCGGATTGTTCTTGTGCCACGCGTTGGACGCATCCTGCTTCTTCGTATAGTCGGCCTGCAGCGTGTCGACCTGTCGCTGCGCGGACAGCATCTGCAGATAGCCGCCGCTCGTGTTCGCGGCCGTCTGCGCGCGCGCGAGCGCGGTCTTCGCGTCCGACACCGAAGTCGCGATGACGGTCGGTCCTTCGCGGCCGGTCACGCTGTCGTATTGCTGCTGTGCGTTCGCGAGCGTCAGGCTGTCGTTCGCCGCGCCGTATGCGGCGTTCGCGTAGTTCGCGTCCTTCGCGGCCGCCGTGACGGCCTGCTGCGCGGCGTCCGGCGAATCCGGCGCGTCCGGCATCGTGACCTGCAGACCCTGAGACTGCAGCGCGTCGTTGAGCCGGCCGACACCCGCATCGAGCGCCGCCTTGTAGTCGGGATCGGCGAGATAGGACTGGAACTGCGCATACGCGAGGTTCGAGTTCGTGACGTCCGCATAGTATTTCGACGCGCCGACGGCCGCCTTCGCGCTGGCCGTCTGCCAGTCGTTGTAGAGCCGGATCTGCAGCGGGTTCTTGCAGTCGCGAGGCTGTGGCACCCACTTCGGATCGTTCGGATGATCGGGGAACGCGGCCAGCAGCGCGTTGAACTTCTGGTCGGCCGCGTGCTGCGCGTCGCCCGGGTCCGTCACCTTGCCGGAATCGTCGAACTTCATGCCGGCCGGCATATCGGCCTTGGCCTGCTCGCCGTACAGGATCATGTAGCCGGCGTCGGTCGTCACGTTCAGCTCGCGCTGCGCGGTGTCGGCCGCCGTGCGCGCCTTCGCGTAGTCGGCCTGCGCGGTCTTGCGATCGTCGGCCGTCGATTCAGGATCGCGATTGACCAGATGCAGCACGTTCTGCGCGCCTTGCAGCGCCTGCGATGCGTTGTCGTACTTCGTCTGCGCATCCTGGATCGCCTTCTGCACCGCTCTCGTCTTGTCGTTCTCGACGGTGATGTCGGGCGGCGGCGCCGTATATTGCGCGGCCATGCTCTGGATCAGCGACGTCGCGGACTTGATCTCGGCGTTGGTCGGCTTCGACGGATCGGTGGCGAGCGAAGCGTCGACGGGAATCGGCGGCGTGACGGCCGGATTCGCGGGCCCGGCGGCCGGGTCGTCCTTCTTCGGCGGCGGCGGAGGCGGGGGCGGCGGCGCGACGACCGGATTCAGCGTTTCCGACAGGAAGCGCTGCCAGTTGACGCCCAGTCCCAATCCGTCGATCAACAGCATGCTCGTCTCCGTTGAACCGCGCGGCGCGCGGCACGCACGACGCCCGGCACGTCGCGATTCGATCCTCCGAGTGTACGGACGCGCGTTGTGGCGGGCGCGTCGCTGTTTCGTAGCGCGGCCACGCGACCGGCCCGCGCGCGCGGTGCGCGCTACGAGACGGGCGCGGCGCGCGGCGGCACCGCCGCGCTGTTGCACCGCGTCGTTCGCCCCGGAAAATCGCGCGCGCATGCAGCCGTCGTGCCGCGGGCGCTCATTCGGTCATTGATCGAGACACCGCACGCAAAGCCGCTTCGCCTGGCTCGCCGGCAGCCCGCGGCACATCATCACGACCGGCCGTGCATGGCACGACGGCGCGTCCGCGGACGCCGCCGGCGAGGCGAGCCGCCGCGCATGCTCGGGCGGTGTCGTTGCGGCCGCATCCATGCGCCGCTGGCGCGCGGGCAGCGGCACGTCGCGCACGACGGGGATCGGTTCGACGCCGCCTTCGCGCGCATTGCGCTGTGCGCTCGCGACGACGCGGCTCACGTAGCCGCTCGAGAACCCGGTCGTGAAATTGCCGCTGTAGTAGCACGACAGCGCGGCGCGCAACGCGGCCTGCGCGGGGCGACCGGTGCCGGACGAGCGCGCGAAGCACTCGGTCAGGATCGCGCCGCCGGCCTGCAGATTGCGGCACGGCTCGAACATCGTCGCTTCGTCGAGCCCGTATTTCGCGAAATTGCGCTCGTTCACCTGGGCAAGACCGACGCTGTAGCTGAAGCCGCGCGCGGCCAGCGCGCGCACGGTCGCGCGCGCCTCGTCGAGCGATGCCGGCTGGCGCGTCAGATGGCCGCCGACCACGCCGATCGCATAGGGATTGAAGCCCGATTCCGTGCGCACCAGCGCGGCGAGCGTGTCGGGATCGACGTTCGGCGCGCAGGCGCGCGCGAGTTGCGCGAAACCGCCGCCGCCCGACGACGCGTGCGCATGCGCGACGCGCGGCGGCACGCAGGCGAACGCCAGCGCGACGAGCGCGACCGTCGCGCATAGCGCGGCGGCTGCGCTGTGCAGGCGGCGCGCGTTCATCCCGTCCCCGCGACGCGGTACGACAGCACGAGCCCGTGCACGAGCAGCGACCAGCCGTCGAGCGCGACGAACAGCAGCAGCTTGAACGGCACCGAGATCGTGGTCGGCGAAATCATCTGCATCCCGAGCGCGAGCAGGATGTTGGCGACCAGCAGATCGACGACGATGAACACGATGTAGATCACGAAGCCGATCTGGAACGCCTTCGTCAGCTCGGCGAGCGTGAAACTCGGCACGAGCACGAGCAGATCGTCGTCCTTGATGCCGTCCGCGCGGTTCTTCGGCCAGACCGACGTCGCGGTCCGCACGAAGAATTCGCGGTCGCGCTGCCGCGTATGCGATACGAGGAAATCCTTGATCGGCGGCAGCGCGGCATCGGCGAGCGCGCCGACATCGGCGGTCGACAGTTGCCCCGACGCGTCGAAATGGCGCGCCTGCAGCGCATCGCGGATCGACATCCCGACCGGCGCCATGATGAACAGCGACAGAATCAGCGCGATGCCGTTCAGCACGAGATTCGGCGGCACCTGCTGGACGCCGAGCGCCGAGCGTAGCAGCCCGAGCACGACGACGAGCTTCGTATAGCTCGTCACCATCAGCGCCGCGAACGGCGCGATGCCGAGCGCGGCGATGACCGCGATCAGCGCGACCGGATTCGGCAGATTGCCCATCGTTCAGCGCTCGCGCGGCGCCGGTTGCGTCAGCGTGACGACGCGCACGCCGAGCTTCTGGCCGACCGCGATCAGATGGCCGGTGCCGATCAGCATCCCGTTGGCGACGAGATGGATCACGCTCTGGTTGATCCCTTGCTGCAGCTCGATCACGGCGCCGGGTTGCAGCGCGCTCAGCTCGCCGAGCGGCATCGACGTCGGCGGCAGCTCGAAGCGCAGGTCGACCGCGAGGCCGTCGAGCGCGCGCGGCGCATCGGCCGGCGGTGCGTCGTGCGCGGCGCCGGTCGCGGGCGGGGTATCGGTGCGGGTCGGTTCCAAAGGCATCTCCCTGATTCGTTCGACGGTCAGCCGGCTGCCCGACGGCCGTCCGGTGATCTCCCACGCGGGCGCGGCCGGCACGCGCGCGACGCACAGCAGGTTCTGCTCGTGCGCGTGCCAGCGCTCGATCGCGATGATGTCGCCGCCGACGACGTCCGCGAGCTCGGCCATCGTCAATTCGGTGCGGCCGATTTCGAACACGAGCGGCACCGGCAGGCTCGCGTACGCGGCGTGTGCGTCGGGCCGCGCGGCCGGCGCGGACGCGAAGAACACGGCGAGCGCGTCCGGCGCATCGAACAGCAGGGCGCCGTGGCAGCGCCACGCGCCGTCGGCGCGACGCAGCTCGAAGCGCAGCGCGGACGGCGACGCGTGCCACGCGGGCGCCGGTTCGGCGGGCGGCAGCAGTTCGACGCGCTGGCGCGTGGCGGCCTGCAGCGTCGCCGCGAGCGGCGCGCCGAGATCGGCGAGCAGCGCCGCGCGGATCACGGCCGGGACGGCCGGATCGGCGGCGTCGCCGAGCCATTCGGTTTCCGCGAGCGGGTCGAGCCACAACGTGCCGGTGGCGGGCCCGACGACGAACCGGTAGGCGTGCGCGTCGGCCGCCGGCTCCGCGTCGACGCGCCAGCGCACCGCGTACGCCTCGTTGCCGAGCGCGATCGGCACGGCGGCGGTGGCGCCGTATGCGTGCGACAGCCCGCGTGCGGCCGCGGCCGACACGCGCGGCAGCGCGGGCGACGCGTCGAGCGGCAGCACCGCGGCGGGCGGCGTCGCGCGCGTCGTGGCGGCGGACGGCGCGGCGCGGTCCGCGGCATCGTCGGCATTCGTCAGGAACAACGCAGGCACGGCGGGATCGGAGCGAATTCGGCGTGAGTTCGACGGGTTGTTGTGGCCGGTGGCGCAGGTCGCGCGCGGCTGCTGCGTCGATTGTAGGGACGCAGCCGTGCGCGTGCGTCGCCGGAATCCGTAGTCGTGCGCGTCGTGTCGTCGCGCGGTGGGTGCGGATTTACGAGGCGCCATGAGCGGCGCTTTGCGCGACGGCTGGAAGGCGATCGCCGCTCTAAGGCGGCGATCGTGTCGCGACCGGAACCTGTCGCAGGGCAGGCGAGCCGCGCGATGCGCGTTGCATCGTGTCGTCTCGCTGTGGGGGAGCGGCGGCCGGCACGCCGCATCGCGCGGCGCACCGGTCGATCGTTACAGGTAATCGGCCGATATCGCCGCTTGCGGCGCGGGGCGCGCGAGCGGTGCCGCGTCGTGGCGCTCCACGTGCGTCATCGCCGCGCCGAACAGCACGAGGCGATAGCCGACCGCGTAGATCGGGATGATCCGCAGGTTCTTGTCGTGATCGAGCTGCAGCTTCGAGCGGATCCGCGAGATATGCGTATCGAGCGTGCGCGACGACACCGCGAGTTCGCGGCCCCACACGGCCTCCTGGATCGCCTGCCGCGGCACGATCTTGTTCATGTTGTCGAGCAGGAATTCGACGACGTCGAATTCGCGCGGCGTCACGTCGACAGGCTTCTCGTCGATCTCGATGGTGCGCCGCACAAAGTTGATTTTTATGTTGTCGATGTACAGGTATTTGCAATCCATGATGGCCCTCGCTGTCCGTAAAGGATTGTTGGCGAGCTGTTTACTGCAACTTCCGGGCCAGACGGATCGGCGGCGACGCGCGCCCATGAGCGAATCGCGCGCGGGCGTTGAATTCAAACGCACTTTCGGTACTTTGCCGGCGCAGGGCGGTACGCGCGCGGCGGCAATCTTGAAGGATTGTTACGTAGCGCGGGCGCGCAAACGTTACGCACGTTACGGCGCATGTAACGTAGCGGGCGCGGAAGGCGGGCGGAAAGGGCACCGGGCGAGCGTTGCTGCGGGTGCGGTGGGTGGGGAAGCGCAGGTCGGCGTGATCGGGGGTTCAGGTCCATTGCGTGCTGCAACGAACGACGCGGAGGCGGCAGGCGACGGGGCAGCGGGAGACGATGAGCAGCGGGCGGCGGATGCCGACAGCGGCAGGCGGCGGGGCGCAACGGGTTGAGGCCGGTTGAGCCGGCGTGACAGCGAGACAGTGGAAAGGCGAGACGGCGAGACGTCGGAAAGGCGGAAAGGCAGCGAAGCCAGCGAATGCGACGAGGCCACCCGCCGCGCCGGCCGCCGCGCAGTGTGCGCGGCCGACCGGCGCAAGCGATCAAGCCATCAAGCCATCAAGCGCTCGCGTTCGTGCCCGAATCGAACGGCAGCACGTAGTGCCGCTTGCCCGTAGCCGCGAAGATCGCGTTCGCGACGGCCGGCCCGATCGGCGCGACGCCCGGCTCGCCGACGCCGGTCGGCGCTTCGGCGGACGGCACGATATGCACCTCGACCTTCGGCATCTCGGCCATCCGCAGCACCTGATAGCCGTCGAAGTTGCGCTGCTCGACGCGCCCGTCCTTCAGCGTGATCGCGCTGTGCATCGCCGCGCCGAGCCCGAAGCCGATACCGCCTTCCATCTGCGCGGCGACGATGTCGGGATTGATCGCGATCCCGCAATCGACGGCACAGACCACGCGCTCGACCTTCACCTTGCCGTCCGCATCGACCGACACCTCGGCGACCTGCGCGACATAGCTCTTGAACGCCTCGGCCACCGCGATCCCGCGTCCGCGACCTTTCGGCAGCGGCTTCGCCGGATCCCAGCCGGCCTTCTGCGCGGCCAGCTCCAGCACCGCCCGCATGCGCGGCTCCTTGGCCAGCAGGTCGCGGCGGAACAGGTACGGATCCTTGCCGGCCGCGTGCGCCGCTTCGTCGATGAACGCCTCGACCGCGTAGGCCGTGTGCGAGCTGCCGACCACGCGCCACCAGAGCACGGGCAGGCCGACCTTGGTGGTCGTCAGTTCGACCGACACGTTCGGCACCGCGTACGGCAGGTTCGCCGCGCCCTCGACCGACGTCGCGTCGATGCCGTTCTTGACCATGAAGGCCTCGAACGGCGTGCCGGCGAGGATCGACTGGCCGACGATCCGGTGACGCCAGCCGACCAGCCGGCCGTCGGCGGTCAGCCCCGCGTCGAGCTTGTGGAAGTACATCGGGCGGTAGAAGCCGCCCTGGATGTCGTCCTCGCGCGTCCACTGCAGCTTGACCGGCTTGCCGTCCGCGCCGAGCGCCTTCGCGATCGAGACGGCCTCGACGACGTAGTCCGACCACGCATTCGCGCGCCGGCCGAAGCTGCCGCCCGCGTAGAGCGTGTGGATCTGCACCTGCTCCGGCTTCAGGCCCGCGACCTTGGCCGCATTGCCCTGATCGACCGTCTGGAACTGGTCGCCGGCCCAGATCTCGCAGCTGTCCTTGGTCAGCTTGACGACCGCGTCGAGCGGCTCCATCGGCGCATGCGCGAGATACGGGAACTCGTAGCTCGCGCTGATCTTGCGCGCGGCGCCCGCGATCGCCGCGTCGGCATCGCCGTCCTTGCGCGCCGATGCGCCGGGCTTGGCGGCCAGCTGCCGGTATTCGCGCATGATCTCGTCCGAGCCGCGCTTTTCGGCGTGCGTTTCGTCCCATTCGACCTTCAGCGCGTCGCGGCCTTGTTTCGCGGCCCAGAAGCCCGTTCCGACGACCGCGATGCCGGCCGGCACCTGCACGACCGACACCACGCCCGGCACGGCCTTCGCCGCCGTCGCGTCGAACGACTTCACGGTTGCGCCGAAGCGCGGCGGGCGTTGCAGCAGCGCGACGCGCATGCCGGGGAACGTCGTGTCGAGCGTGAAATGCGCGGTGCCGTTCGATTTCGCCGATGCGTCGACGCGCGGAATGCGATGGCCGATCAGCTTGAAGTCGGCCGGCTGCTTCAGCACGACCTTGTCCGGTACCGGCAGCTTCGATGCGTCGGCGACGAGCGTGCCGTAGGCGGCTGTCTTGCCGCTTTTCGCGTGCGTGACGACGCCGTTGGCGGTCGTCAGCTCGCTTGCCGGCACGTTCCAGCGCGCGGCGGCCGCCGACACGAGCATCGCGCGCGCCTTGCCGCCGGCTTCGCGCAGCTGCTGCCACGAGTTCGACATCGCCGAGCTGCCGCCCGTGCCCTGCATCGTGCCGAACGCGAGGTTCGCGTAACGCTTCGCGTCGGCCGGCGCGCTTTCGACGCGCACGCTCGACCAGTCGGCGTCGAGCTCCTCGGCGACGATCGTCGCGATGCCCGTATAGGCGCCCTGGCCGAGTTCGACGTGCTTCGCGATCACCGTCACCGCGCCGTCGGGCGTGACGCGCAGGAACGCGTTCGGCGCGAATGCGCCGGCCTCGGGCGCGGTCGTCGCGGCCACCGCGCGCCGGCCGAGGCCGGCCCATTCGAAGCCGATCGTCAGGCTGACCGCGGCCGCGGCGCCGGCGGCCTTCAGGAACGTGCGGCGCGACGGACGCACCGAGTCGCGCGTATCGAGTTCGATCGTCATGGTCACGCTCCCAGCGTCGCGGCCGCGTCGTGGATCGCCGCGCGGATCCGCGCGTAGGTCGCACAGCGGCACAGGTTGCCGTTCATCGCCGCATCGATGTCGGCGTCGGTCGGTTTCGGGTTCTGCTCGAGCAGCGCGGTGGCGGACATGATCTGCCCGGACTGGCAGTAGCCGCATTGCGGCACCTGCAGCTTCACCCAGGCGGCCTGCACGGCCTGCGCGGGCTTGCTCTGCAGGCCTTCGATCGTCGTCACGTGCTTGCCGGCGATGCCGGCGAGCGGCAGCACGCACGAGCGCACCGGCTGGCCTTCGAGGTGGATCGTGCACGCGCCGCACTGCGCCATCCCGCAGCCGAATTTCGTGCCGGTCAGCCCCGCGTGCTCGCGGATCGCCCAGAGGACGGGCATCGACGGATCGGCATCGAGCGTCACGCTCTTGCCGTTCAGGACAAACGTAGTGGCCATGGGGGTGTCTCCGTGGGGAAAACCCGGCGCCGGGCCGGGATAGCCGGCAGTGTGCGCGAGCTGCCGCCGTTTTCGTCTACCCAATCCTGCAAATTTCTTGAACAATCCTGCAAATCCCGCGCGCGGCGGCGGACCTTTCGCTATGCTCGCGCGACAGGGAAACCGATTCGAGGATCTCGTGATGGACATGACCGACATCGCCGCGTCGCGCGCGGCCGGGCAGCGCGAACTGGCGTCGCTGATCGGCCGCTTCGCGCCGGTGGACGGCTCGCACGCGACCGCGGTGCCGGGCCTGATGCTGCACAAGCACGTGCGGCCCGTCGATCTCGGCTGCGCCGTGTCGCGCGCGGCGCTCGTGATCGCCGCGCAGGGCGCGAAGCGCGTGATCGTGGCCGGCCACGCGTACGAATACGATGCACAAAACTGCCTGATTACGTCGATCGACTTGCCGATCCTGTCGCGCGTGACGCGCGCGTCGGCCGACGCGCCGTACCTCTGCCTGTCGCTGACGCTCGATCCGCAGCGGATCGTCGAGCTCGCGGCCGAGATGCGGTTGCCGGAGCCGGAGTCCGGCCCGGAGGGCGAGGGGATCGCGCTCGCCGAGCTGACGACGCCGCTGCTCGATGCCGCGCTGCGGCTCGTGCGGCTGCTCGACACGCCGGCCGACATCCCGGTGCTCGCGCCGCTGATCGAGAAGGAGATGCTGTACCGGCTGCTGACGAGCGCGCAGGGCACGCGGCTGCGGCACATGGCCGTCGCCGGCAGCCAGACGCACCGGATCGCGCGCGCGATCGAATGGATCCGGGCACACTTCGCGGAGCCGATGCGCGTCGAGACGCTCGCGAACGCGGTCAACATGAGCGTGTCGTCGCTGCATCATCATTTCAAGCACGTGACGACGCTGAGCCCTTTGCAGTACCAGAAGCAGCTGCGGTTGCACGAGGCACGCCGGCTGCTGCTGCAGCAGGGCGGCGACGTCGGCTCGGTCGCTGCGAGCGTCGGCTACGAGAGCGCGTCGCAGTTCAGCCGCGAGTACAGCCGGCTGTTCGGCGCGCCGCCGATGCGCGACGTTGCGCACTTGCGGCGGCGCGAGCTGCTCGGCTGAGGCGCGACGACGCGCACGCGCTCAGAGATGGCAGACACCGTCCACATAGGCCTTGCGCCAGCGGACGATGGCGATTCGCTCGAATAGCCCCCCGAGCGCGAACGGGTCTGCGGCGATGAAGCGCTCTGCCGCTTCGCGGGTATCCAGGTCGACGATATAGATGCCGCCGCTCGCCGCGGCCCCGCCGTCGTCGAGCTTGGCGCCGCAGGCGAGCAGCAGCGCGCGATGCCGGGCGAGAAAGGCGAGGTGCGCGTCGCGTTCGCGCGCGCGGACATGGGCATGATCGGGCTTGTCGAAAGTTTCGATCAGAAACGGCATTGGCGACCTCGTTCGATGGTTTGTCGGGGCACGCGCGGCGCGACGCGATGCGCAAGGCTCAGCGCCATGCGAGGATCGCCACCGAATAGACGATGCCGACCCAGAACATCATGATGACCGTATAGCCCATGATGTCCTTGAGCTTGAGCTTCGACAGCGCGAGCGCCGGCAGGATCCAGAACGGCTGCACGAGATCGTTCCATGCGTTGCCGAGCATGACGGCCGTGGAGGTATGGCCGACGGACGCGCCGATCGTCTTGGCCGCTTCGATCATGAACGGCCCCTGGATGACCCAATGGCCGCCGGCCGACGGCGCGAAGAAGTTGATCACGAACGAGCTGACCAGCCCCCAGAACGGCAGCGTGTCGGGCGTCGCGATCTTGACGAATGCGGCGGAGAGCGTCTCGACGAGCCCCGACGACGCCATGATCGCCATGATGCCCGCGTAGAACGGATACTGCAGGATGATGCCGCCGATCGTGCGGACGCCCTCGTTGAGCTTCTCGACATAGCGGATCGGCGTGCCGAGCAGCAGGATGCCGAGGAACAGGATGAAGAAATTGATGAGGTTCAGATCGATCGAGCCGCCCTGCACGAAGTGCAGTGCGACGTAGCCCATGCCGATCGCGCCGATCACGTAGCTCAGCACGCGGCTGTGGTTCAGGCGGTTGGCGAGCGTGTCGCCATCGTCGAGGTCGAGCGCAGGCGCGGCGGCCGTGCGTGCGGCTTCGCGCGTGCGGTCGATTTCCTTCACCGGCTGGCCCGCCTTCGGATGCAGCCACGCGTTCAGCAGCGGCAGCGTGACGATCGTCACGAGGCTCGTCATCAGCATCGCGGGCGAGAAAATCGTTTCGGACAGCGGAATGACGCCCATCTGCGCTTCGAGCGGATGGCCCTTCGTCGAGATCAGCACGGGAATGCTGGCGGAAAGGCCGAGGCCATAGAGCGTGAAGCCGCTGTATGCCGACGCGATGATGAGTGGATGGTGCACGCCCCGCACGCGCAGCGCGAGCTTGCGCGCGACGATGCCGCCCACCACGAGCCCGAATCCCCAGTTCAGCCAGCTGCCGATGCCGCCGACCAGCGTCGCGACGACGATGGCCATGCGCGGCGAATTCACGTGCGAGACGATGCGGTCGAGAAAGCGGTCGACGAGCGGCGCGGTGGCGAGCACGTAGCCCATGGCGAGAATCACGGCCATCTGCGTCGTGAAGGCGAGCAGCGTCCAGAAACCCTTGCCCCAGCTCGACGCAAGTGCGGTCACGGCCTGGCCTTGCACGACCACGGCCAGCACCATCGTCAGCAGCGTGAGGCCGATCGCGAAGACGAACGGATCGGGCAAGTACCGGCGCATCAGCTCGGTGAAGAAGGCGGTCAATCTCTGCATGGTTTTTGTCTCCGTTGTGTCGTGATTGTTCTGCGATTCCCCGGTGGCGTCCGGGCGATCAGTCGTCGTCGGGTGCGGCGAGCTTGCGATGCCGCGCGAGCTGCATGAGTCGACGGTCGCGCCACGCGACGCGCGCGTCCCATTGATCGAGCGGCAACGCAGCACGCCGCGCGGCCGTCACGTGAGCGACGAGTTCGGGCGTCCAGGGGTCGGACTGGCCGCGCTCGGCGCCCATGCGTTCGTAGGACGGCCCCATCTTTTGCGCATGCGACGCGATGCCGCCGCGCGTGTTCAGGTCGACGGTCTCGAACGGGCCGGTCACCGACCAGCGCGGCGCGAGCCCGTCGCGCATGACCGTATCGATATCGTCGATCGACGCGACGCCGTCGCGCACGAGGCAATACGCTTCGCGCAACACCGCACCTTGCAGTCGGTTGAAGATGAAGCCGGCGATTTCCTTCTTCACGCGAACGGGCTTCAGTCCCGCTGCTTCGTAGAGCGCAATCGCGCGTGCGGTGGCGTGCTCGGCCGTAAAGGGGGCGGGCACGATCTCGATCACGGGTATCAGGTACGGCGGATTGCCCGGATGCGCGACGAGGCAGCGCGCGCGGCCCGCCACGGTTTCGTCGACGAACGCCGACGCGCAGAGAAACGACGATGCGCTCGCGAAAATCGCGTGCGCAGGGGCGGCGCGGTCGAGTTGCGCGAACAGCGCGCGCTTGAGTTCGACGCGCTCGGGCGCGCATTCCTGTACGAGATCGGCATCGGCTGCGGCGGCTTCGAGCGATTCGGCGAGCTCGATGCGCGCGGCGATGTAGTCCGCGCTTTCGTCGAGCAGCGCGAAGTGCGCGAGGTCGGCGAGGCGCGACGCGATTTCGGCCGGCACCGCCGCGCGTCGCGCCGGATCGGGATCGAACAGCCGCACGCGCCAGCCTGCGCGCGCGAACACCAGCGCGAACGCGACGCCGATGCTACCCGCGCCGACGATGCCGGCGCGCCGGATGGCGGACGGCTGTCCGGCGCGTGGATGACGCGAGCCGGCTTCGCGACGATCGACGGGCGGCATCGTCAGATACGTGCGACGCCGACGGTCATGCCGCCGCATACATACAGTACCTGCCCGGTGACGAAGCCGCTGCGCGCGTCGAGCAGATACGACGCGGCGTGCGCGATGTCGTCCGGCGTGCCGACGCGTTTGACGGGCACCGCATCGATGATGGCTCGCGTGCGCGGTGCGTCGGGCGGATTGGCGCGATCGAACAGCGCCGTGCGGATCGGGCCGGGGCCGATCGCGTTTGCGGTCACGCCGAACCGGCCCAACTCCAGCGCCCATACGCGCGTCATGCCGATGAGCGCCGCCTTGGTGGCCGAGTATGCGGTGCGCAGCTCCTTGCCGAGCGCCGCGCGCGACGACATGTTGACGATGCGCCCGAAACCCGCGGCCTTCATGCCCGGCAGCAACGCCTGCATGCACTGCTGCGCGCAACGTACGTTGAGTGCCCATGCGTATTCGAGTTCGTCGAGCGTCTGGTGCTCGGCCTCCGCGGGGCAGACGACGCCGACATTGTTGATGAGGCGCGTGATCGGTCCGCCGGCGAGTGCGCGCTCGAGGGCGTCCGCCGTGGCGCGCGTGTCCGACAGGTCGGCGACGATGCCGTCGCCGTCGCGATCGATGACGATCGCTTCATAGCCGTCCGCTTGGCAGCGTGCGGCGCACGCCGCGCCGATGCCGGCATGGCCGCCGGTGATCAGGACACGTTCTTTGATCATGTCTGGAATCCTAATGGAGAGACTCGAAAGCGAGTGTGTACGGACCGCGCTCACACGGTCGCGACCGGCGTGACGGGAGAGCCCATCGCGCCCGGCAGCCGCAGCGGCGGGGCGGTCAGCATGAAGCGCGAGCGCCCGTGTTCGCGCAACCACGCGGAGAGTTCGCGCAGATACCAGAGCTCGCCGAGCGGCAGGCCCAGCTTGAACAGGCAGTGGTGATGGAGCGGCAACAGCGGATGCTCGCCGGCCGTGCCGGGCTCGCGCGCCGGGTAGCGCTCGACCGCATAGTTGTCCGCGGCCAGCGCGGCGATACCCGAGTCGGTAATCCACTGCAGCAGGCGTGCGTCGCGACCGTCGAGCGCACTGCAATGGCTCGCGAGCACGGCTTCGTCCGGCTGGCGATTCATTTCCAGGATCATTTCCGCGAAGCCCGTGCGCAGCACGAGCATGTCGCCGGGCTCGACGGCGATGTTGTCCGCCTGCATGACGCGCATGAGATCGTCGTAGCCGATCGTGCGGTATTCGCGTCCGAAATGCGCGACGAAATCGATCAACACGCCGCGGCCCTGCATCCCTTTGACGGCGAGATTTTCGATGCCGAGCGCGCTCGCCCGGCTGTGCTCGCCGCCGCACGCGTGCGGCGCGAAGCCGCTTTCCGCGCGGTATTGCATCGGGCCGACGATGTCGTGCTCCGCGCGATAGCCGTTGTAGTAGACGCTTTCGGCCACGCCGTCGCCGTCGGCATCGAAGCGGGCGCCCACGTGCGCCAGCGAATCCCATTGCGTCGAGTATTGCAGCGACAGCAATACCTGGTCGTCGCTCACCACATCGGTGGCGCCCGGCACGTTGCGCGCGAACGGGAAGTTCACATAGGGCAGGCCGTCTCGCATCGTCGGGCGCAACACCGGCGGATGGCGGCGCGCGTTGAGCTTGCTGTCGCCGGGAAAGTCGAGCGGCAGCGACAGCGTGAAGCTCAGGCCCGCGCGGATTTCGCGCGCACCCTTGAGTACCTGCTCCGCGCCGATGAGGTTCGGGCGGCCCAACTGGTCATCGGGGCCGAAGTCGCCCCAGTTCGAGCCTTCCGGCCGGTTTTTCCAACGCATGCGCAGTTCCTCGATATCCGGCGCCGTGCAGCATGCGCCTCGTTACCGCTGGCCATGCTGCCGTGCCGCTGTGCCGATCTGGATCGTTCCCGACGAACGTTGTGCGCGCCGTCAGGCGGCCAGCAACGAAGGCGGGATTTGTGCGTAAACGTCGAGCAGCGCTTTCACCGCTTGCTGCTCGTGCTTCAGAAGGCGCGCCTTGGGCGCGCCGATGACGAGCGCGAAGGCCTCGCCATGAATCAGGAAGCCGCGCGCGAGGCCGGCCACGTCCTCGACGCTTTCCCCGGTCGAGCGGTGCCAGCCGTCGATCACACCCTGCTCGATGTCGCGTTCGAACGTCTCGCGATTCACGAACGAGCCGCCGGGCGCGACCGTCAGCGGTTCGCAGCTGTCGAGCAGCCGGCGCCGCGCGGCAGGCGCGAGCGCGCCGAGCAGCGCCTTGCCGGCTGCGCTCGCGACGGACATGAAGCCGCCCGGCTCGTCGCTGTAGCGGATTTTCTGGCGCGATTCCACGACATCGAGATAGACGACGCGATTGCCCGCCAGCGTGGCGAGCGCGGCCGTTTCGCCGGTCGCGTCGCGCAGCGCGCAAAGCAGCGGCTGGAACATCAGCGTCAGCGGATCCTCGCTGCAGATGTCCCGCGCGACATGCAGCAGGCGCTGCGTCGGGTAATAGCCGGCCTTGACGCCCGGTGCATAGAGATAGCCCTTGGCCACCATCGTCTGCAACAGCGCGTGGCAGCTCGATAGCGGGATTTCGGTTCGACGCGCAATCTCGCTGTAGATCATCGGTTGCCGGACTTCGGCAAAGAGGTTGATCACGTCGAAGACGCGCACTGCGGTTTTCACATCCATGAGAACATTATCAACATATCGATAATGCTCTGACAATACGCTTACGTGTAAACACCTACCGGAAGGGGGCGCGTGCTGCGCCCGCCGGCTTCCAGCTACTTCGCGACGACTTCCGCCCGCAGGAACGACGGCGCGATTCGCCAGTCCGGCACGTAGCGCGCGGGCCAGGCACCCGGCGTGTCGACCGCATTGAAATACACCACGGCCTTCAGCAGCGGATAGCGCCACAGCGAACGCTGGAATTCGTCGAGCGCGTCGCGCTTGCGTGCGTCCGAGCCGTCGACGCCGAGTTCGGTGACCATCACCGGCAGCCCGTAGTCGGCCACGCGCGCGTACTTGGTCCGCAGGATGCTCTCGGCCGACGCGCGGCCGCCCGCCGGCCACACCGCGCAACGCGGACAGTCGAACACCGACAGGCCGACCGCATCGGCGTAGCCGGCGCCGGGGAAATAGTCGTCGAGGTTGCGGTTGCCGGCCGGCGACCACACGAAGCGCAGCTGGTCGGTCATCGCGCGGCACGCGTCGACGACGCGCCGGTACGCGTCGATATAGCCGGACGCGTCGCCGCTCGCCCAAGGATAGCGGCCGGTGTCGGTCTCCATCTCGTGGCCCCAGCGCACGAACACCGGCGCATGCAGCGCGGCGAGCGCCGAGCAGGTCGCCGCGATGCGCGCGTCGTAACGGCCGTGCGCGATGTCGTCGAGCAGCGCGCCCGTGCGGCTGCCGGGCAGTGCCCACGGTTCGACGGTCACCATCAGCGCGCGGTTGCGCGCGTGGGCGGTGCGATACGCGTCGTCGATCTGCGTATCGAGGTCGGGCGCGTTCCACGACACGAACACATGATCGAATGCGAGATTCGCGTCGGCCGCGAACACGCGGTCCGGGTCGTAGACGCCGAGCGCGGGCTGCTTGACCGGCTGCCCCGGCGCGGGCGCGAGTACGGCGGGCAGGCCCGAGCGCCACGTGACGGCCTGCCAGCCCTTCGGCGCGCGCAGCGCGATGCCGGCGGCCAGCATCGCGAGCGCGAACACGAACAGCGCGTTGCGCACCGGCAGGCGGCTGAAGAACATCTGCGCGGGCGCCGACGCGGCGAGCCCCTGTTCCTTGCCGTGATTGACGGCGACCACGGCCGCGATCACGAAGTAGAGGATGCTCGTCAGCGTCGAAAACAGATAGAAGCCGCCGGCATTGTGCGGATTCTCGACTGCGACGACGGGCAGGCTGCAGCACAGCGAGATCAGCAGATACGGCGCGACGACGCGCAGCGGCGCGTCCTGCTCGATCGTGCCGCCTTTCGGCGTGACCTTGAAGGCGAATTCCTTGCCGCGCATGCAGTCGACGATCGCCGAGAGGCAGCCGAGCACGACCCACGGCCAGCGCGCGAACACGAACGACAGGCCTTCCCACGACAGCAGCCTCGTGTTCAGCGGCCGACACGACTGCGTCGCATGCGTGCACCATGTGACGACGCAGAGGATCAGCACGCCGAGCGGCACCGCGTAGGCGAGATAGGTGACGTAATCGACATGCGCCCACACGCGGCCCGTGAGCAGCGCGGCGACCGGGATCGCGACGCCGCTCGCCATCGCGAGCGCACAGAGCGGGTACCACAGCTGGCAGAACAGGAACTGCGCCTTCAGCTTCAGCGGCAGGCCGCCGAAATAGCGGCGCGTGTAGCGCAGCATGATGATCATCACGCTCTTCGACCACTGGAATTCCTGCGTCGCGAGATCGGCGAACGTGCGCGGCCCTTCGCCGTTCGCGATCGCGTTCAGCGCATGCATGCCGCGCCAGCCGTGCGCGTTGAAGATCATCGTCGTCGAATGATCTTCGGCGAGTTCGGGGCCGAGGCCGCCGATCTCGCGCAGCGCGCGGCAGCGCACCGCGTAGTGCGAGCCGATGCAGAGCGGCGCGAGACCGCCCGCGTAGCCGGCCTGCATCGTGCCGTGCAGCGGACCCTCGACGTTCACGCGCCCGCGCGCGCTCCAGCTCAGCGCGGCATTGCTGTCGCAGATGCTCGGCGCGGATACGTAGCCGACCGCCGGATCGACGAACGGACGCAGCATTTCCTCGAGATACGTGCGCGTCGGCACATGATCGGCGTCGAGCTGCGACACGAAATCGTAGTTGTCGTAGCCGTACGTGTCGTAGAAGTACGCGAGATTGCCTTCCTTGCATTTCGTGCGGCGCGGCCAGCTCGCGCGGTGATAGTCGGCGACGCCGCGCCGCGTCGACACGCGCACGCCGTGCCGGCGGCACCATTCGAGCGTGGCCGGAGTCGGGTCCTCGTCGGCGAGCCAGGTGTCGTGCGGATAGGTCTGGTCGAGCATCGCGAGCAGCGTCGTGCGCACGACCTCGAACGGCTCGGACGGCGCCTTCGTGACGACCATCGCGACGCGCCAGCCGCGCGGCACGTCGAGCGCCGGGTTCGGCACGACCGCGGAGCGGATGATGAAGATGAAATAGCCCGGAATGAAGGTGGTCCAGAACAGGATGAAGCAGTTGACGCCGAAGCGGAACGCATCGACGTAATGCTCGTCGCGCAGCCACCAGCGCCAGAAGATCGCGAGCGCGGCGACCCAGCACAGCGCGAGCAGATGAAAGATCGTGCGCGTGCCGCTGTCCATCAGCGGCACCACGAGCGGCACATCGGTTTCGGCGCTTTCGGTGCGGCCGGCTTCGGCGTCGGACGCCTCCGACGCCGCGCCGCCGGCGAGCGACGCAACGAGCTTCTCCATGGTGTTCCCCCAACGGTCTCGCGTACGCGAGTTAGTTCGAGTCGATCATCAGCTTTGAAGCAGGCTGCGGCGCCGCCGTCGTATCGTCGGCGACCGGCACGCGGCCGCGCGCGGCATCGGCCGGCGTGCGCGCGGTGCACGAGCGGCCGACGCGCTCGTAGCGGCGAAAACCGCAGTCGGCCGCGCGCCGTTCGTCGAACAGGTTGCGCATGTCGAGCATCACCGGGTCCGACATGTGGTCGGCGAGATCCGCGAGATCGAGCGTCTCGAAGGCTTTCCACTCGGTCATCACGACGACGGCGTCGGCGCTGCGCACCGCGTCGACCGCCGAGCTTTCCATGAACACCTGCGGCAGCAGCCGCGACGCCTCGTGCGGCCGCGCGGGATCGTAGGCGCGGATATGCGCGCCCGCGCCGACGAGCAGCTGGATCACGTCGATGCTCGGGCTTTCGCGCACGTCGTCGGTCTGCCCCTTGAACGTGAGGCCGAGCACCGCGATGCGCTTGCCCTTGATCGAGCCGCCGCACGCGTTTTCGATCCGCTGGAGGATCTGCGCCTTGCGCTGCGCGTTCGATTCGATCGCCGCGCTGACGATGCGCAGCGGCACCGCGTGTTCGGATGCGGTCGCCTTCAGCGCGCGCGTGTCCTTCGGAAAGCACGAGCCGCCCCAGCCGGGCCCGGCCTTCAGGAACGCCGCGCCGATCCGCCGGTCGAGGCCCATTCCGTTCGCGACGAGCTCGACGTCGGCGCCGACCGCTTCGCAGAGATCCGAAATCTCGTTGATGTAGCTGATCTTCACGGCGAGAAACGCATTGGCCGCGTACTTGACGAGTTCGGCCGTCTCGATCTCGGTCGCGAGCACGAGATGGCCGGCTGCGGCGAGCGGTGCGTAGATCGCGTTCATGATCTCGATCGCGCGCGGATGCTCGGCGCCGAACACGACGCGGTCCGGATGCATGAAGTCGTCGATCGCCGATCCTTCGCGCAGGAACTCCGGGTTCGACGCGATCGCGGTGTCGATCCCGGGCGGCGCATGGCGCTCGACGATGCCCTGCACGCGCCGGTTCGTGCCGACCGGCACCGTCGATTTCGTGACGACGACCGTGAAGCCGTTCAGGTTCGATGCGATGTCACGCGCGGCCGCTTCGACGTATTGCAGGTCCGCGCGATCGGTGCCCGGCAGCGTCGGCGTGCCGACTGCGATGAACACCGCGTCGCGGTCGCGCACGCTCGCGGCGAGATCGCTGCTGAAACGCAGCGTCCCGCGTCCGACGTTGCGCGCGACGAAGGCGTCGAGGCCCGGCTCGTAGATCGGCATGCAGCCTTGATTCAGCGCGTCGATCTTGCCGCGATTGTTGTCGATGCAGACGACGTCGTGTCCGAGCTCCGCCAGACATGCGCCGCTGACGAGCCCGACATAGCCCGTGCCGACGATGGCGATCCGCACATTCATGGTTATCCCCGTGGTTGGTTGAACGACGCCTGGTGTTACTTGTTCGACACGAGCGGCAGATCCTGACGGAACCACCGCGCCGCATGCTCGACCATCGGCTCGATCCCGGCGAAGCGCGGGCGCCAGCCGAGCACGAGCGCGGCCTTCGTCGCGTCCGCATACAGCGCCGGCGGATCGCCGGGGCGGCGCGCGGCCATGACGGTCGGCACGCGCGAGCCGGTCACCGTTTCGACCGCGTGTACGAGCTCGAGCACCGACGTGCCCGTGCCGGTCCCGAGATTCAGCGCGACGCTGTGGCCGCCGCGGCACAGATACGCGGTGGCCTTGACGTGCGCATCGGCGAGATCGCTCACGTGCACGTAGTCGCGCACGGCCGAGCCGTCCGGCGTCGGATAGTCGGTGCCCATCACCGTGAACGGGCGACCGGTGCCGAGCGCCGCGCGGATCGCGAGCGGCAGCGCATGCGTTTCGGGTTCGTGGTTTTCGCCGAGCAGGCCGTCCGGGTCCGCGCCCGCTGCATTGAAGTAGCGCAGCGCGACCCACTGCATGCCGTAGGCGCGCTCGAAGTCGGCCGCCATCCGCTCCATCGCGTACTTCGTGAAGCCATACGGGTTGATCGGATGCTGCGGCGTGTGCTCGCAGATCGGCAGCGCATCGGGAATCCCATACGTCGCGCACGACGACGACAGCACGATCCGGCCGACGCCGGCCGCCCGCATCGCGTTCAGCAGCGTGCAGGTGCCCGCCACGTTCGTCGCGTAGTAGCGATCGGGCGCGAGCACCGATTCGCCGACGTACGCGAGCGCCGCGAAGTGAATCACGATGTCGGGCCGATGCGCGGCGAGCGCGCGGCCGAGTGCGTCGTGGTCGAGGATGCTGCCGACGACGAGCGGTCCCCAGCGCACCGCGTCGCGATGGCCCGTCGACAGATCGTCGTACGCGACCGGCGCATGTCCGGCTTCCGCGAGCGCCTTGCACGTATGGCTGCCGATATAGCCGGCGCCGCCTGTGACGAAGACTTTCATGCGGCGGCTCCCGTCATCTGCAGCATCGGCGCGATCCACAGTTCGCGGGCGAAGTAGTCGACGGTGCGGCGCAAGCCTTCGTCGAGATCGATGCACGGCCGCCAGCCGAGCTCGGTCGCGGCGACCGAGATGTCGGGGCGACGCTGATGCGGATCGTCGATCGGCAGCGGGCGGAATACGATCTCGGATCGAGAGCCGGTCAGCGCGAGCACCTTCTGCGCGAGCTCGATCATCGTGAATTCGACCGGATTGCCGATGTTGACCGGCATCCCGACGTTGCGCTCGGCGCCCATCAGGCAGAAGAAGCCGTCGATCAGATCGCCGACGAAGCAGAACGAGCGCGTCTGCAGGCCGTCGCCGTAGATCTCGAGCGGCTCGCCGTTCAGCGCGCCGACGATGAAGTTCGACACGACGCGGCCGTCGCGCGGCGACATCCGCGGCCCGTACGTATTGAAGATGCGCGCGACGCGCACGTCGACGCCGTAGGTGCGGTAGTAGTCGTAGCAGAGCGCTTCGGCGGCGCGCTTGCCTTCGTCGTAGCAGGCGCGCGGGCCGATCGTGTTCACGTTGCCGCGATACGTTTCCATCTGCGGATGCACGCTCGGGTCGCCGTAGATCTCGCTCGTCGACGCCTGGAACACGCGCGCGCCGGTCTTCCGGGCGAGCGCGAGACAGTGGTTCATGCCGAGCACGTTCGTCATCATCGTGTGGACCGGATCGTGCTGATACGTCGGCGGCGATGCCGCGCAGGCGAGATTCCAGATCTCGTCGACCTGCAGCTGCGGCAGGCCGAGCGTGACGTCGGCCTTCACGAATTCGAAACGACCCGACGCCTTCAGGTCGGCGACGTTCAGCTTGCGTCCCGTCAGCAGGCTGTCGACGCAGACGACGTGCGCGCCCTCGACGACGAGGCGCTCGCATACATAGCTGCCGAGAAATCCGGCGCCGCCCGTCACGAGCACGCGCTGGCCGACGCGCGTCTCGATCGCTACCCGGTCATTCATGGTCTTCTCCTTCGTCGCACATCGCCGGGAGCCGGACAGCGAGCGCTGCGGCGCACGCGCGCACGCTGCCCGCGTCGCCGCAGGGACGTCGTGCCGGCATGTGCCGTTGCTGCTTCGCTGATGTCGACGAAGCGCCATGAACGGCGCTCCGATTGCGCAGACTTCCCCGTTGATGCTGGGCCGACGCACGCGTCGCCCGTTCGCTGATGGTCTTCATCGCCGCTTCCCCGACGTGGCTTATGAGCGGGCGGCTGCCGCCCGTTTTTCGGGTCGTGCAAGCGCCTGCCTGAACCGGACATGAGGCAAGCGGCATGCCAACCGCGATGCGGCTGCGGTTCGGCCGTCGCCGTGCCTGCGGCGACGTGCCGTTGCGCGCGCAGCGGGCGGCGCGGCACGCGCGCTTGTTTCATGCGTGTATCGTGGGGACAGGATGAGCGTGCGGCGCGATGCGCGCATTCGGGCGAACCGGCACCATTCGACATGCGCCGGGCCAAGGTGCGCCGCACGACATGCGAGGCCGCGCGCGCCGAATACGAATGTTTCAAAGTTGAGATTCGCGCCGCGCTCGAGCGACAAAAGTGTTCATTCGATGCAACGCCGGATCTGCGATTCGCGATTGCCCATGTTTAATCGATCGATACGGAAAGCCACCGAAGCAGCGATTCGATCCGGATCGATCGACGTCAATTCATTCGAATCGACGTTGTGTGGGAAAGCACGCTGAACGATCGGCAAATTTCGGTTTGTCGACCATTTGTCTCAATTGATTTTCTCGATTCGATCGCGCCGTGTTTTCACGATTGAATCAAATACATGCGCTGTGGCGCGATGCGCGTGCGTCGTGCGCGCGCCGAGGCCCGCCGCACGGCGATTTGCGGTCCGGCCGTCGGCCTCGGGTTTTCCTTCGAGCGCACGCAAGCACGACGTCGCGCGCGCGTTGCAACCGGTTCACTTGCCGCGCGCGGCGTACCGCGTGGGATACGCAGACGTGCGCATCTCAAGTTTGAAACACTTGTTCCGACGACCGCGTGCGCGCGTCGCGCCAGCCGATTTCTCAGCCTTTTCCCGCCATTGCTTCGCTGCGCTTGACGATCGCGGGCGGCATGCGGCCGTTATTGCGATACATTCCTGAAACAAAAAGCGCCATTCCCGACGGCGCACGCGCGCATCGCGGCGAGCGGCCACGCGCAGCACCCGATGCCACAACGCATGGCACGCGGTTTGCGGTATGGGACGCACCGGCGAGCGGTCGACGCGACGCGACAAAGATGTGGGGCGACCAACTCGTCAATAAGCCAGTCGGGGAAACGGCGATGAAGACCAACAGCAGTAGCTTGATCCGCGCGATTCACGCGCAACAGTGGGGAAGTCGAAAAAATCGGGGTATTGCTCGCGGCGCGGTGCCAGCTTCGCGGGTCTCTGCTCGCCGATTCGACGGCATCCGCGTGCTCCGGTTCCTGGAGCGCTTGCCGCTCGCGGCGGCGCTCGAGCGCATCCGGTGTCGCGCTCCATTCCGCTCGCTCCGCAGCGCCGGCCCGTTCATTCCGAACGGCCCGATACCGTTCCGTATTCGACCGTGCCGCGCGATACCGATCGCGCCGCCCGCATGCCGGCGCCGGCCCGACTAGGCCGCACACCGCCGCACGCTTTTCCGGAACCCGTTTCGTCGATCGCTCAGGGAGAAACCATGCCGCCTGATCGCAATGGAGGACCGCGCGCGCCCGGCTGAACAGCGCGTTCCGGCACGGCCGGATTTCATCGTACCGATTCAGTTTCGCCCGTTTTCGATTCGCCTCGCACTGTCGCATTCCGGCAGTCGCCCGGACGATATTCGAAAAAGGCGGAATGGGGCAGTGCGCGCGATTAAAGGCGGCATGGATTAAGGCGTTTTCGAATTGGTTTTAATGTTCAGCAAACTCATCGAAAACACCTACTAACAATATTTGGACAACTGAATAACGTGAAACTACACTTCGGCTGACCAAAAATAGAGAAACAAATCGATTTAAAAGGATATGAATCCGGTTAATTAAAAAGTAATCCTGTTCGAAGGGATTGCTTGAAGCAGGGATGGTTGTCGGCGTGCGACCTTCCCTGCCTGTTCCGTCCACGCCGTTATGGAGTCGACCATGAAGAAGCTTCTGATTGCAGCAGCAGTTCTGGCGGTTTCGGGTGCAGCATTCGCAGGTGGCGGCACGGTCTCGAGCAGCAGCTCGTCGAGCGTCGGCGGCACGTCGGCCGGTGTCGTCGGGTTCGGCCACTTCACCGCGACCGATTCGGGCTCGGCGCTCGGCGCAGCCGGCGCAACCGCCGGCTATGGCGGCAGCAGCTCGATCTCGTACACGAACCACACGAATACGTCGACGGTCGGCGGCTATGGCTTCGGCGGCGCACAGGCCGGCGGCCAAAGCGGCGCGAATGCTGGCTCGATCGGCTGGACGACGTTCCACCACTAAGTCGCGGCGCGTAGCGTTCGTCATTGGCTGGTGGCAGCGAGTGCCGGTTTCGCCCGATGCGGGCGAGGCCGGCCCGCTACCGCCAAACTTCCTCACAGCAAGGAATTGCTATGAAAGCCAACGTCATTTTAGCGACAGCGCTCACCGCCATTTCATCGGTCGTATGGGCGGCCGGTTCGACGACCAATCAGACACAGTCCGTCGCGGCGGGCGTGTCGGGATCGGTGCTGGTCGGCTCCGGCAGCTATACGAGCAACTCGAATTCGGTAGCGGGCGCGAACGCAGGAAGTACCGTGACACCCGCCGGTTCCGCCGGCACGGCATCCGCCTTTCACAACTCGACCTCGACGGCCAGCGGTTCGGGCACGAACGGGGGCGCGTTTGCGGCAGGCGGCGGTATCGGTGCCGCAGGCTCGTACGGCGGAAACAGCAGCACGAATGTGAACGCGAATGCATTGTCGGGAGGGGTGACCGCCACGATCGTTCTCGGCGCAAACCACTACACGGCAACGGGGGCGAACGATCAGGGCAACGCGAACGGGTGGGCGGGGGCCGTTTCCGGTCCCGGCGGCTCGGGCACGATCGCGGGCTCGAATCACTTCAACTCGTCGACCGTGTGGAGTACCGGCCCGGCCGGCTCGCCGTCCGCCTCGGGCGGCAGTCAGGCAGGTTCAGGCGCGAACGCAGGCAGTCATTAGCAGGAGATGTGGGGGGACCAGTTTCGCAGTGACGCTGGTCTCTTTTCCCGCATTGTTGTCACGTTAGGTAAGGAGTTGGCATGAAGCACAAACGGATTGCCGCCGCTCTGATGCTCGCGTCTTTGACGGCGTATGGCGCTGACCGTGCTGCCGAGGACGTGCAATCGAATATGCAGACGTCAAACGACCTTGCCCAGACAACCAAACCGTCAGAACAACAAACGCTTTCGGCGGGCGGTGCCATCGGCGGACCGAATCCCCAGCAGTGGCAGGGGATGGCGGACGGCTCGTGGTCCCAGCTCGGCAGCGGCTGGAAACAGTTCGGGGAAGCGGGAAAAGCTGAAGTCATTCAGGGGAATTAGCACGGTTGCCTGGGTGGGAGGTCAATCCTCGTCCGGAGAGTGAAATGAACAGCAACAAGATCAAGGTGGCATGTGCGGCGTTGTTCGCGATGACCACGATCGGTACCCACGCGCAAACGGCCGACTCGAACTCGGGTTCGCAGTCGTCGAGCACGGCAACGGCGGTCAGCCTGGGTGGCGGCTCGAGCATCAGCACGAACAACAACACGAACAACAACACGACCACGTCGACTTCGCGCGGCGGCAATGCCACCAGCACGAGCGGGGTTCGCGGCAGCGGCAATTCGAACGTCCAGGTGAACGTGACGATGCCGTCCGCGTCGAGCGGCGGCCTGAATCAGCCGCAGGGCGTCAATACGCTCGCGTCGGCCGGCGCGCCGGGCACGAGTCCGTACAACACGCAGACGACCGAAAACGTCAATTATTCCGGCACGCAGACGATCAAGACCAACCCGGCGATCCAGGCACCGGGCCTCACGACCACGCTGTCCGACACCTGCATGGGTTCGGTGAGCGTCGGCGTGTCGTTCCCGGGATTCGGCGCGACGGGCGGCACGACGCTCGTCGACCAGGCCTGCGTGCGTCGTCTCGATGCGCGCGAATTCCGCGCGATGGGCCTGACCGACGTCGCGCTCGCGCTGCTCTGCCAGAGCGATGCGAACCGGCGCGCGGTCGAAGCGACCGGCCACCTGTGCCCGGGCACGACCGCGCCGCTCGCGCGCTCGAACGTCGCGCCGTCGGCGGAGGCGACCGTCGCCGACGACATCAAGTATCGCGATCCGCTCGTGCGCAGCCGGCTCGGCCTGCCGCCGCTCGATGCGGCCGTGCCGGCTGCGGCGGCGACGCGCCCGATCGCGACGAGCGCCGTGCAGAGTGCGCCGCTGTCGATGCCGATGCCCGCGCCGGCGCCCGCCGTCGCGAAGGCGGCGCAGGCCGCGGCGGCGATCCCGGCTGCCGTCGCACCGGCTGCGGCTGCGGTACCGTCCGCTGCGCAATCGGCGGCGAGCGCATTGCCGGCCGCCGCGGTCGTCGCGGCACCGGCCGTCGTCGAGAAGGCTGCGCCGGTTGCCGAGACGAAGGCGCCCGAGCCCGTGCCGGCCGCGACCGAGAAGGCCGCGCAAGCCGCGGCCGCGCCGGCCGTCGACACGAAGGCGCCGGAAGCCGCGCAGGCTGCAGCCGACACGACGCCGGCCGCCGCCGTCGTCGCCGCACCGGCCGCGCAAGCCGCCGCGCCGGCGGTCGATACGAAGACCGATGCCGCCGCGCAGCCGGCAGCCGAGCCGGCCGCCGCTCCGCAGGCGAGCGCTGCCGCACCGGCGGAACCGATGCCGGAAGCCGCCCAGCAGCCTGCGGCCGCCGACACGCCGGTCGCCGCCGAACCGGCCGCCGAACCGGCTGCCGCACCGGCGTCGCAGGCCGCCGATGTGCCGGCGCTCGCCGAGCCGGCGAAGGACGCCGTGCCGGCCGCGATCGACCAGGCCGCTCCGGCGGCGCCGGCCGCGCCGATGCCGACGGTGGTGTCGACGAGCACGTCGTCGTGAACGGCGGCCCGGCCCCGTGCGACCGGTACGCCGGCCGCGCGGGACCGGGCGCGCGACACGACGATCGCTGCGGTTTGACGGGTGTTGGTCCCATCCCCGAGGTCAACACCTCTTTTTGCCTGACGAGGATGCAAGGAGGCCTCAATCATGAGGATCTTTTTGGTCGCTCTGCTGCTGTACAGCGTGCAGGCCGCCGCACAGGCGGTATTTCAGAACCCCGCGGTCTTCGTGATTCTCAGCGAACAGACGCTCGCGAATGCGGCCAGCGTGCAGCAGGCGCTGACGACGCTCGGCCGGCCCGACAACACGGCCTGCGTGCCGATGATGATGGTCAGCGATCCGCAGGTGGTGTACATGGTGCCCGAGGCCGGTCATGCGCCGTCGTGGCAATCGCCGTCGTACGAGCGCGGCGTGCCGTTCGACGCGCAGCGCGGGCCGGTACCGACGGGCAAGACGGTCGGCGCGATGCAGCATGCGCAGGACATGCAGACGCAGCCGTGGGAGGACAGCAGCGCGCTCACGCAGAAGATCGCCGGCGACGCGAGCGTGAGCGCATCGAGCACGGTCAGCGAATGGCAGAGCAGCAAGCTGAACACGATCGAAACCGCGCGCGCGTCGGACGTGATCGTCAACGGCAAGACCTATCGCGCGTACCGCGACGATCTGAACCGTACCGCACCGCCCGTCGTCGAGCCGCAGATCTACACGCAGCGCGTGGTCTTCTGTCGATAACGCCCCCCATGATCCCAACGCGCGCCGGCATTGCGCGACGCGGCGACGCGACAGCGCGCCGTACCGCACCGGCGTAGCCGATTCCGCCTTGCGGCGAGGCCACCGTGAACAACCGTTGCCCGATCAGTTTCTCCGCCTCGCAGCACAGCGAGCCGCTCGTGTGCCCGCCGTCGTTCGCGGCGCTTCGGCGCAACCGCGTGCTGCCGGCGCGGCCGCTCGTCTATTTGTCGCCGCGCCCCGACGCCGCGCTCGTCGACTGTCTTGCGTCCAACGGATGGGACGTGTGGCACGCGAAAACCGTTGCGGACGCACTCAATTGCCTGCGCGGCAATCGGCTGTACGCGGGCATCGTCGATTTCGACGGGTTCGCCGCGCTCGACGTCGCCGCGTTCGAGGCGGTGCTGCGCGATCCGCGCGTGGGCTGGGTCGCGCTGGCCGGCGACGCGCGGCTGAAGGACGTCGCGTTGTGCCGGCTGATTCGTCAGTGCTGCTTCGACTACGTGCGCAACGCGAGCGCGTATACGACGATCGGCTATCTCGTCGGCCATGCGTACGGGATGCTGAAGCTCGCGGAAGTCGATCCGGACCGGCAGACCGACGCGCCGGGCGGCACGATGATCGGCGCGTGCGACGCGATGCGCCGGCTGTTCGCGACGATCCGCAAGGTCGCGAACACCGATGCGGCCGTGTTCGTCGCCGGCGAGTCGGGCACCGGCAAGGAGCTGACGGCCGCCGCGATCCACCAGCAATCGGCGCGCGCGCACGGGCCGTTCGTGCCGGTCAACTGCGCGGCGATTCCGCCGACGCTGTTGCAGGCCGAGCTGTTCGGCTACGAGCGCGGCGCGTTTACGGGTGCGCATCAGCGCAAGATGGGGCGCATCGAGGCCGCGCACGGCGGCACGCTGTTTCTCGACGAGATCGGCGACATGCCGTTCGAGAGCCAGGCGAGCCTGCTGCGCTTTCTGCAGCAGGGGACGATCGAGCGTCTCGGCGGCCATGCGTCGATTCCGGTCGACGTGCGGATCGTGTCGGCGACGCACGTCGATCTCGAAGCGGCGATGCAGGACGGGCGGTTCCGCGCGGATCTCTACTACCGGCTGTGCGTGATGCGGATCGACGAGCCGCCGCTGCGCGCACGCGGCCGCGACATCATGCTGCTCGCCGAGCACATGCTGCAGCGGTTTCGCGGCGACTGCGCGCACCGGATCCGCGGCTTCGCGCCGTGCGCGGTGGAGGCGATCTACAACTATGGCTGGCCTGGCAACGTGCGCGAGCTGATCAACCGGATCCGCTTCGCGATCGTGATGACGAACGGCGCGACGATCACGGCCGCCGATCTGGAGCTCGGCGCCTATACGTCGCAACGGCCGCCGACGCTTGCCGAAGCGCGCCGGCAGGCCGAGCGGCGCGCGATCGAAGAGACGCTGATGCGCCATCGCCACCAGCATGCGGACGTCGCGGCCGAACTCGGCGTGTCGCGTGCGACGCTGTACCGGCTGATGACCGCGCACGGGCTGCACGCGTAACGCGCGCTCGCGCAGGGCCGAGCAGCCCGAAGCAGCCCGAAGCAGCCCGAAGCAGGCCCAAGCAGGGCCGAAGTAGCCCCAACAGGCCCGCGCCGGCCCGCGGCCGCCGCGTTGCGCGGTGCCGCGCGTCACGCCGGCCGCGCGAACCCCGATTCGACCCAGCGCGTCGCGCTTGCCTTGTTCAGCGTGAACGCGGCCGACACCTTCGCATCGGCGAGCAGTTCGCCGTACGGATCGAACGCCTTCAGTTCCGCATACGGCTCGAGCTCGTCCGGCACGATGTCGAGCGTGACCGATACCTCGCTGTCGCCGGCCCACACCGTCACCTGCTTGTGCAGCATCGCGCGCCGCTGCTGTTCGTGCCGCATCAGCACTTCGGTCGCCGTCTTCACGAGCGTGCGGAACGCGGCCGCGTCCATCGGCTTCGGGTTCTTCTTGTCGCGGCCCATCGTCCACGGGCCGACGAGTGCGGGCTCGGCCTCGCCGTCCTTGATCATTTCGACGGCCCAGCCGTCGTCGTCTTCGTTCTTGATGATGCGGGCCGTCCAGCCGTTGTCGCGCCAGAGGCCGTCTTCGTGGATGCGGGTGTCGTCGGTGGGGAGATCGGAATCGGTCATGAGTCGGGCGGCATGGACGGGCGGCGCGGCGGGCGAGCGGCGCATGCGCCGTTCGCGTGCCGCCGCTGCCCGGAATCGCAGAGCGTATGCAAAGGCCGCAATTTTACCCGTCGATCCGCCGGCTCGCGCGGCGAAGCGCGCGACGTCGGCCGTCCGGCCAATGCGCGCGATCGCAGTCCGAGCGTTTCGGCGCGGATTTCAAACTCGTATTACGTTTCGGCGCGCCGTTCGAGCGGCTGTCCGATTCCGGATGCGGATACCGCTTCATAGAATGTCTGCAGGCTAAATATCGCCTGACTCGACATTCACCGGCAACCCGGCCGGCCGCGCGGTCGATCCGCGCGGCCGGCGAACCAGATGGAAAGGGCATGAGGAAATTCAGCGTTCGCACCGTTTTCGCATACGACTGGCCACTGGCGCTCGTCGGGATGGAGCATGTCGTGGCCGCCGGCTGCGCGATCGAACTCGTTGCCGCCTACCCGACGGCGGCCGAGCTCGTCGCGGCGTTCGACACCATCGACTGTCACGTGCTGCTCGTCGACTATTCGCTGCGCGGCGACGGGCGCATCGAAGGGCTCGCGCTGCTCGAACGGCTGACGCGCGTGCGGCCCGAGGTCGGGATCGTCGCGCTCGTGCGCAACGAGAGCCCGGTCATCCTGCGTTCGATCCTCGCGCACGGCGCGACGAGCGTCGTCAGCAAGGGCGACGACGTCGGGCACATCGTCACCGCGGTTCATTCCGCCTACAGCGGCGGGCGCTATCTGTCGCCGCTCGTGCGGCGCGCGCTCGACGCGGGCGGCAGCGAGCCCGCGCCGGCGAAGCTGTCGTCGCGCGAGGTCGAGGTGATCCGGCTCTTTCTGAGCGGCATTCCGATCAAGGCGATCGCGCAGCGGCTGAACAAGGGCAAGCAGACGGTCAGCGCGCAGAAGATCAGCGCGATGAAGAAGCTTGGCGCGCATAACGACGTCGAGCTGATCCGCTATGCGGCAGGGCTGGGGCTCGGCGGCACGGCGCTCGACGCCACCGTGCCGCGCGTGCGCGGTGCGGCGCGCGCCGACGATTGATGCCGGGCGTGCGCACGGCGGCTCGCACGATGCCGCCACGCGCCGTATCGGCGCGGCACGCGCGCGCCCGGGCTCGCCGCGACGATCGCGCAGCGCCCGCGGCGCCGCTCAGGCCGGCAGCGCGAACCGCGTGACGGCGTCGCGCAGCGCTTCGGCCTGATCGCGCAGCGAGTGCGCGGCGGCCGCCGCCTGTTCGACGAGCGCCGCGTTCTGTTGCGTGACCTGATCCATTTCGCCGACCGCGCGATTGACCTGCTCGATGCCCGCGCTCTGTTCGCGCGACGCGTGGCTGATCTCGTCGAGAATCTCATTGACGCGGCGCACCGACTGCACGATCTCGGCCATCGTCTCGCCCGCGTGCGTGACGAGCGTTGCGCCTTGCTCGACCGTCTCGTTCGACGACACGATCAGCGACTTGATTTCCTTCGCGGCCGTCGCCGAGCGCTGCGCGAGCGAGCGCACTTCGGCGGCGACCACCGCGAACCCGCGTCCCTGTTCGCCGGCACGCGCGGCTTCGACCGCCGCGTTCAGCGCGAGGATGTTGGTCTGGAACGCGATGCCGTCGATCACGCCGATGATGTCGCCGATCTTGTGCGAGCGGTCGGTGATTTCGTTCATCGTGCGCACGACGTCGTCGACCACGGCGCTGCCGCGCGTCGCGACCTGCGCCGCCTGATCGGCGAGCGATGCGGCCTGCGCGGCGCTTTCCGCGTTCTGCTTCACGTTGGCCGTCATCTGGTCCATGCTCGATGCGGTCTGCACGAGCGCGGCCGCCTGTTCCTCGGTGCGCTGCGACAGGTCCGTGTTGCCCGACGCGATTTCGCTCGCGCCGACGTTGATGTTCTCGGTGCCGGCGCGCACGCGCGACACCATGTCGATCAGCCCGCTTTGCATCGTGTGCAGCGCGTGCAGCAGGCTGCCGCGATCGTCGCGCTTCACGTCGACGTGTGCGGTCAGATCGCCCTGCGCGATGCGGCGCGCGGTGTCGACCGCCACTTCGAGCTCGCCGCCGAGGTTCGCGCGCACGCTGCGCAGCACGAGCACCATCACCGTGGTCGCGATCGCGCCGAGCACGGCCGTCATCCCGAACCAGCGGCCGATGCTCGCGAGCACGGCCGAGCGCACGTCGTCCATGTACATGCCGGTCACGAGATACCAGTCCCACGGCGCGAAACGCTGGACCGCGCTCGTCTTGTCCTGCGGCTTGTCGGCGCCCGGCTTCGGCCACAGATATTCGACGAAGCCTTTGCCGCCGGCCGCATTGCCGACTTTCACGATCTCGACGAACAGGTGCTTGCCGTTCGGATCGGCGAAGTTCGACACGTCCTTGCCGTTCAGCTCGGTCTTGATCGGATGCATGACGATCACCGGCTTCGAATCGTTGATCGAGATGTAGCCGTCGCTGCCGTAGCGCATCGCGGCGATCGCTTCGAGCGCCTTCTGCTTCGCATCGGCTTCCGGCATCGCGTTCTGCTGCGACAGCTTGTAGTAATGATCGGCCACGCTCGTCGCCTGCGCGACGAGCGACGCGAGTTGCTCGCGACGGTCGTCGATCATCGAGGCGCGCGTCTGCCATGCACCGAGCCCGGCGATGACGAGCAGGCCGAGCCACAGGATGACGATCATCGAAGCCAGTTTCTGATTGAGGGTGAGAGTGCGCATGGTGGTTGGGTCGGTCGGTCGAACGGGGCGTGCCGCAACGGCGTGACGGGATGAGTCTTTTGACGGCGCGCGGCGGCCGCCGGCGTAGGCGGGAAATCCCTTAGAGCGACCGATGCCGGCGCCGGCGGTGCGGGCATCTATGCATATACATAAGGTGCGTCGCTATACTGTCGGGCGATGGCGTCGCGCGGGCGGCCCGGGCGGGCGGCGGCGCGGCGTCGAATGAAGCCGAAAGGAGGCAGCGATGCGAATTCTGGTGGTAGGGGCCGGCGCGGTCGGCGGATATTTCGGCGGCCGGCTCGCGGCGGCGGGGCGCGACGTCACGTTTCTCGTGCGCGAGAAACGCGCGGCCGCGCTCGCGCGCGACGGGCTCGTGATCCGCAGCCCGCGCGGCGACCTGACGCTGCGCGACGTGCAGACCGTGCGCGCGGGCGATAGCGCTGCACCGTTCGATCTGGTGCTGCTCAGCTGCAAGGCCTACAGCCTCGACGATGCGATCGCGTCGTTCGCGCCGTTCGTCGGACCGTCGACGCTGATCCTGCCGATGCTCAACGGGATGCGCCATCTCGACGTGCTGCGCGAGCGGTTCGGCGCGGCGCGCGTGCTCGGCGGGCTGTGCGTGATCGCGGCGACGCTCGACCGCGAGCAGCACATCGTGCATCTGAACGATACGCACGGGCTGTCGTTCGGCGAGACGGGCGGCGGCGATTCGCCGCGCATGCAGGTGCTGGCCGACGTGCTCGGCAGCGCCGGCTTCGACGCGACGCTGAGCGACAACATCGTCGCGCGGATGTGGGACAAGTGGGTGTTCCTCGCGACGCTGGCCGCGAGCACGTCGCTGTTCCGCGGCGCGGTCGGCGACATCCTGTCGGCGCCTGACGGCCGCCGTCTGCTCGAAACGATGCTCGACGAATGCAGTGCGATCGCGGCGCACAACGGCTATCGGCCGGAGCCGGCCGCGATCGCGCGGATGCAGCAGATGGTGCTGACGCCGTCGCCGCTCACCGCATCGATGCTGCGCGACATCGAGAACCGCGCGCGCGTCGAGGCCGACCACGTGATCGGCGATCTGCTTGCGCGCCGCGATCCGGACGCGGGCGATGCGCTGTCGCTGCTGCGGATCGCGTACAACCATCTGAAGACCTACGAGGCGCGCGTCGCGCGCGAGCGGGCCGCCGCGTAACGGGCGTGCCGGGGTGCGGGCGGGGCGGCGGCGCCTCGCGCACGCCGTTCCGCACTGCACAAATTTGCGCAACGACGCCGTTTACGGTCCGAAAGCGCAAAAAAGTATCGAAAATCGGGCGTAAAGTTGGTGGAGCCGCGTGCGCGATCGACCTACATTGCTTCCCATGCGACCGGTCGGCGCGCCGCGCGAGACGGACGGCAGACGAACGTGCTGCCGGCAGGCCGGTCGACGAGACATGGGAATGGAGACGCCAAGATGATGCACCCCGATCTGGAAGTGGTCGACGTGCGACGCGACGAGTCGTTCAAGGTGTGGTCGCACGGTTATCCGTACCGCACGATCCGATGGCACTTCCATCCCGAATTCGAACTGCACCTGATCGTCGCGACACGCGGCAAGTATTTCGTCGGCGATCACATCGGCTCGTTCGAGCCTGGCCATCTCGTGTTGCTCGGCCCGAACCTGCCGCACAACTGGGTCAGCGACATGGCCGAAGGCGAAACCGTCGAGCGCCGCAATCTGGTGATCCAGTTCGACCAGTCGTTCGTGGACCGCTGCATCGACGCGTTTCCCGAATGCCGCGACGCGCAGACGCTGCTCGACGAAGCGCGGCGCGGCGTCGGCTTCGACGAGGCGACGAGCGCCGCGATCGCGCCGCTGTTCGACGAACTGCTGGGCGCGCGCGGAATGCGCCGCATCGCGCTGTTCATGACGATCCTCGAGCGGCTCTGCGCGGCGGCCGAGCGCACGCTGCTCGCGAGCCCAGCCTACGACCAGACGCACGTGACGCCGACGCGCCTGAGCCACGCGCTGTCGTATATCGGCAAGAACCTCGCGTCCGACCTGCGCGAATCCGATCTCGCGCAGTTGACCGGGCAGAGCGTCAGCGCGTTCTCGCGCGCGTTCCATCGCCACACCGGCATGCCCTTCGTCCAATACGTGAACCGGCTGCGGATCGAGGCCGCGTGCCAGATGCTGCTCGACGACCGCGCGAACATCACCGACATCTGCTTCCAAGCCGGCTTCAACAACGTGTCGAACTTCAACCGCCAGTTCCGCGCGGTGAAGGGGATGGCGCCGTCCGAATTCCGCGCGCTGCAGCGGCTGAACGCGCGCAGCCGCCAACTCGCGCTGCATGCGGCGCCGACCGGCAACCCGATGCCGCCGCGCGTCGTCACGCCGGGCGCGTCCGGTTTCGCCGCGCATCCCGGATGATCGCCGCGTCGGCGCCCGCCTGACGCCTTTCCGCCGTTTTACCGAACCGTTCGCGTCGTCGCTCGATGCGCGCGGTTCGCTTGTCCGCGAAAAATCGACGTCGCGGTTTTGCACAAGACCGGAGCACGCGCGCCCGCGCCGATTCCGGCCGATATCGAAGACCCAGGAGACACCGTCATGATGCAACTCTCGTTCGCTTCACCGTTCGGCCGCACCGTTCGCGTCGCGGCTGTCGCGGCGCTCGCCGTCGCGGCCGTGCTGCCCGCCGCCGCGCAGGCGGCGCCGCTGCGGATCGGCATGACCTTCCAGGAGTTGAACAACCCGTACTTCGTGACGATGCAAAAGGCGCTGAACGAGGCGGCGGCATCGATCGGCGCACAGGTGGTCGTCACCGACGCGCACCACGACGTGACCAAGCAGGTCAGCGACGTCGAGGACATGCTGCAGAAGAAGATCGACATCCTGCTCGTCAATCCGACCGATTCGACCGGCATCCAGTCGGCGATCACGCAGGCGAAGAAGGCCGGTGCGGTCGTCGTGGCCGTCGACGCGAACGCGAACGGGCCCGTCGATTCGTTCGTCGGCTCGAAGAACTACGACGCGGGCGTGATGTCGTGCGACTACCTCGCGAAAGCGATCGGCGGCAGCGGCGAGGTCGCGATCCTCGACGGGATTCCGGTCGTGCCGATCCTCGAGCGCGTGCGCGGCTGCAAGGCCGGGCTCGCGAAATATCCGAACGTGAAGCTCGTCGACACGCAGAACGGCAAGCAGGAGCGCGCGACCGCGCTGTCGGTGACCGAGAACATGATCTCCGCGCATCCGAAGCTGAAGGGCATCTTCAGCGTGAACGACGGCGGTTCGATGGGCGCGCTCGCCGCGATCGAGAGTTCCGGCAAGGACATCAAGCTGACGAGCGTCGACGGCGCACCGGAGGCGATCGCCGCGATCCAGAAGCCGAACTCGAAGTTCATCGAGACGACCGCGCAGTTCCCGGCCGACCAGGTGCGCATCGCGCTCGGCATCGCGATCGCGCGCAAGTGGGGCGCGACGGTGCCGAAGGCGATTCCGGTCGACGTGAAGGTCGTCGACCGCGGCAACGCGAAGGGCTTCAGCTGGTGAACGCGCGACGCGATGCGAGGGGCGCGTGCGCCCTTCGCGCGGAGAAGCCGATGGATACGATACTGAGGCTCAGCCAGATCACGAAAAGCTTTCCGGGCGTGAAGGCGCTGTCCGGCATCGATCTGCAGATCGCGCGCGGCGAGATCCATGCGCTGCTCGGCGAGAACGGCGCCGGCAAGTCGACGCTGATGAAGATCCTGTGCGGGATCCATCAGCCCGATGCGGGCACGATCGAAATCGACGGCGACGAGCGCCATTTCGCGAACTATCACGACGCGGTCGCCGCCGGCGTCGGGATCGTGTTCCAGGAATTCAGCCTGATCCCGCATCTCGACGCGGTCGACAACCTGTTTCTGGGCCGCGAGCTGCGCGGCCGCTGGGGCGTGCGCGACCGCGCGCGGATGCGTCGCACGGCGGCCGGCATTTTCGCGCGGCTCGGCGTGTCGATCGATCTCGATGCGCCGATCCGTACGCTGTCGGTCGCGCAGCAGCAGTTCGTCGAGATCGGCAAGGCGCTGTCGCTCGACGCGCGGATCCTGATTCTCGACGAGCCGACCGCGACGCTGACGCCGGCCGAGGCCGAGCATCTGTTCGCGATCATGCGCGAGCTGAAGCGCCAGGGCGTCGCGATGATCTTCATCTCGCATCACCTCGACGAGATCTTCGCGGTGTGCGACCGCATCACCGTGCTGCGCGACGGCCAGTACGTTGCGACGACGGACGTGGCGCACACCGACGTCGAGCAGCTCGTGCGGATGATGGTCGGACGGCGGATCGAAAGCAGCTTTCCGCCGAAGCCCGCGCGACGCGCCGACGCGCCGGCTGTGCTCGAGGTCGACGCGCTGCAGCTCGAGCGCGGCGGCCCCGTGAACCGCTTCGCGCTGCACGCGGGCGAGATCCTGGGTTTCGCGGGGCTCGTCGGCTCGGGCCGCACCGAAACCGCACTCGCGGTGATCGGCGCGACGCGCGCCTACCGCAAGACCGTGCGCGTGCACGGCGCACCCGCGAAGCTGGCCGATCCGGCCGATGCGCTGCGTGCCGGCATCGGCATCCTGCCGGAAAGCCGCACGACGGAAGGGCTCGTCACGTCGTTCTCGATTCGCGACAACATCTCGCTGAACAACCTCGGCAAGTACCGGTCGCTGCGCTGGCTGATCGACCGGCGCGGCGAGGCGCGCACGACCGAGGACGTGATGCGGCGCGTCGGCGTGAAGGCGCCGTCGATCCACGCGGAAGTCGCGACGCTGTCCGGCGGCAACCAGCAGAAGGTCGTGATCGCGCGCTGGCTGAACCATCAGGCGACGGTGCTGATCTTCGACGAGCCGACGCGCGGCATCGACGTCGGCGCGAAAGCGGAAATCTACGGGCTGATGCGCGAACTGACCGCGCGCGGCTACGCCATCATCATGATCTCGTCCGAGCTGCCGGAGATCGTCGGCATGTGCGATCGCGTCGCCGTGTTCCGGCAGGGCCGCATCGAGGCGACGCTCGAAGGCGACGAGATCGATCCCGACACGGTCATGACCTATGCCACGGCCGGCACGCGAGGAGCGACCCATGAACCTGCCTGATTCCTCTTCTTCCACGCCTTCGACGACGCTCGCCGGCACGGGGGCCGACGCGCTGCCGCCGCCGCGCGCGAAGTGGGCACAGCTGCGGCGCTCGACGCTGTTCTATCCGCTCGTCGGCCTCGTGGTCGTCTGCATCGCGATGATGATCGCGAGCCCGAGCTTCCTGTCCGCCGCGAACCTCGAGAACGTGCTGCGCCAGGTGTCGATCAACGCGATCATCGCGGTCGGGATGACCTGCGTGATCCTGACGGGCGGAATCGATCTGTCGGTCGGCTCGGTCATGGCGCTGTCGGGCACGCTCGCGGCCGGGCTGATGGTCGCGGGGGTGAACGCGGTCGCCGCGCTCGCGATCGGGATCGCGGTCGGCTTCGGTTTCGGCTTCCTGAACGGCGTGTTCGTCGCCTTCGCGGGGATGCCGCCGATCATCGTCACGCTCGCGACGATGGGCATCGCGCGCGGCCTCGCACTGATCTATACGGGCGGCTATCCGATCGACGGGCTGCCCGACTGGGTTGCGTTCTTCGGCAGCGGCAAGGTGTTCGGCATCCAGGCGCCCGTGCTGATCATGCTCGTCGTCTATGCGATCGCGTGGCTGCTGCTCGAGCGCATGCCGTTCGGGCGCTACGTCTACGCGATCGGCGGCAACGAGCAGGCGACGCGGCTCACCGGCGTACGCGTCGCGCGCGTGAAGCTGATCGTCTACACGCTGGCCGGCGTCACGTCCGCGCTCGCGGCGATCGTGCTGACCGGGCGGCTGATGAGCGGACAACCGAACGCGGGCGTCGGCTTCGAGCTCGATGCGATCGCCGCGGTCGTGATGGGTGGCACGTCGATCTCCGGCGGCCGCGGCGCGATCCTCGGCACGCTCGTCGGCGCGCTGCTGCTCGGCGTGCTGAACAACGGGCTCAACATGATCGGCGTGAACCCTTACGTGCAGAACGTGATCAAGGGCGGAATCATCCTGCTCGCGATCTACATCAGCCGCGAACGTTCGCGGTGACGCGGGCGCTTCGCCGGCCTGCCAACCTTTCTCCTTGACCGAAACGAGACAACTCATGACGACACCCGAAGCCCAGCCGCGGATGACCGCGGTCGTCTGCCACGGCCCCGAGGACTATCGCGTCGAACAGGTCGCGAAGCCGCGCGCGGGCGCGAACGAACTCGTGATCCGGATCGCCGCGTGCGGCATCTGCGCGAGCGACTGCAAATGCTATACGGGCGCGAAGATGTTCTGGGGCGGCCCGAACCCGTGGGTGAAGGCGCCCGTGATTCCCGGCCACGAATTCTTCGGCTACGTCGAAGCGCTCGGCGAGGGCGCGGCCGAGCACTTCGGCGTCGCGCTCGGCGACCGCGTGATCGCCGAGCAGATCGTGCCGTGCGGCAAGTGCCGCTACTGCAAGTCGGGCCAGTACTGGATGTGCGAGGTGCACAACATCTTCGGCTTCCAGCGCGAGGTGGCCGACGGCGGGATGGCCGAGTACATGCGCATTCCGCCGACTGCGATCGTGCACCGGATTCCGCTCGGCGTGTCGCTCGAGGACGCGGCGATCATCGAGCCGCTGTCGTGCGCGATCCATACCGTGAATCGCGGCGACATCCAGCTCGACGACGTCGTCGTGATCGCCGGCGCGGGCCCGCTCGGGTTGATGATGACGCAGGTCGCGCATCTGAAGACGCCGAAGAAGCTCGTCGTGATCGATCTGATCGACGAGCGGCTCGAGCTTGCGCGGCAGTACGGCGCCGACGTGACGATCAACCCGCAGCGCGACGATGCGCGCGAGATCGTGCGCGCGCTGACCGACGGCTACGGCTGCGACGTCTATATCGAAACGACCGGCGCGCCGGTCGGCGTGAATCAGGGGCTCGAGCTGATCCGCAAGCTCGGGCGCTTCGTCGAATTCAGCGTGTTCGGCGAGGATGCGACGGTCGACTGGTCGATCATCGGCGATCGCAAGGAGCTCGACGTGCGCGGCGCGCATCTCGGCCCATACTGCTATCCGATCGCGATCGATCTGCTCGCGCGCGGGCTCGTCACGTCGAAAGGCATCGTCACGCACGGCTTCGCGCTCGAAGACTGGGACGAGGCGATCCGCGTCGCGAAATCGCCGGAATCGATCAAGGTGCTGTTGAAGCCCGCGCGCTGAGCGATCGCGTGCGCATGACGGGAGGCATCATGGAATACGTGATTGGCGTCGACATCGGCACGCAGAGCACCAAGGCGCTGCTCGTCGACCGGCACGGCACGATCGTGGCGCAGCGCGCGGCCGGCTATCGGCCCGATACGCCGAAGCCGCTGTGGGCCGAGCAGTGGCCGCAGGTCTGGTTCGACGCGGTGCTCGACTGCATCGCGGGCTGCGTCGAGGCGGCGCGCACGCGCGGCGTGCCGGCCGATGCGATCCGCGCGGTATGCGTGAGCAGCCTCTACGGCGGCTCCGGCATTCCGGTCGACCGCGACATGCGGCCGATCCATCCCTGCCTGATCTGGATGGATCGGCGCGCGACGGCGGAAGTGGAGCGCGTGAACGCCGACGTCGACGTCGAGCGGCTGCGCGCGATCACGGGCAACGGCATCGACAGCTATTACGGCTTTACGAAGATGCTGTGGCTGCGCGAACAGCGGCCGGAGGTCTGGGCGAACGTGCGCTACTTCCTGCCGCCGAACGCGTACGTGATCTATCTGCTGACGGGCGAAATCGCCGTCGACCACAGTTCGGCCGGCAACATCGGCGGCGTCTACGACATCGCGCGCCGCGAATGGTCGGACGAAGCGCTCGACATGCTCGGCATCCCGGCGACGATGATGCCGGAGCGGCTCGTCGAGTCGACGGAGATCGTCGGCGGCCTGCTGTCGCAATGGACCGGGCGGCTCGGGCTGCGCGCGGGCACGCCGCTCGTCGCGGGCGGCGTCGATGCGGCCGTCGCGACGTTCGCGGCCGGCGCGACGCGTGCGGGCCAGCATGTCGCGATGATCGGCACCAGCATGTGCTGGGGTTACGTGACGCAGCACGCGGATGCGCGGCACGGGCTCGTCAGCATGCCGCACGTGTTCGACGGACAGCGCGACCTCTACGTGTTCGGCGGTGCGATCACGGCCGGTGCGTCGGTCGCCTGGTTTCGCGACCAGTTCTGCCACGCCGAGATCGACGCGGCGCGTGCACTGCCGCATGGCGATCCGCACGTGCTGCTCGAGGAAGCGGCCGCGCGCGTGCCGGCCGGCGCCGACGGCGTGCTGTTCCTGCCGTATCTGATGGGCGAGCGCAGCCCGGTATGGGACGCGAAGGCGAGCGGCGCGTTCGTCGGGCTCAGTCTCGCGCACACGCGCGCGCACCTGTATCGCGCGGTGCTCGAAGGCGTCGCGTTCGCGCTGCGGCACAACATCGACGCCGGTCGCCGCGGGGCCGCGGCGCTCGACGACAAGCTGATCGTCGTCGGCGGCGCCGCGCATTCGGCCCTGTGGATGCAGATCGTCGCGGACGTCACCGGCTTTCCGGTCTGGACGATCGAGCAGGACGTCGAAGCCGCGATGGGCGCGGCGCTGCTTGCCGCGTTCGGCGTCGGCATCGTGTCGCACGACGACGCGCAGGGTGGCTGGGTGTCGCTCGTCGAGCGCGCGCGGCCCGATCCCGCGCGCGCGGCCGCGTATGCGGCGCGCTTCGCGCTCTACACGGCGCTGTACCCGGCGCTCAAGCCGATCATGCACGCGCTGCAATCCGGATCATGAACATGCAATTCGACTTCAGCGGTGCGCGCGTGCTCGTCACCGGCGCATCGAGCGGGATCGGCCGCGCCTGTGCCGTCGCACTCGCGCAAGCGGGCGCGCAGGTCGTTGCGGCCGCGCGCGACACGGCGGCGCTCGACGCGCTCGCCGGCGAAACGGGCTGCGACACGGTGCGCCTCGACGTCGGCGGCGACGAGCAGGCGATCGATGCCGCGCTCGCGCGGTACGCGGCGTTCGACGGGCTCGTGAACTGCGCGGGCGTCGCCTCGCTGGAATCGGCGCTCGACGTCGGCGCGGCGAGCTTCGATCGCGTGATGGCCGTCAATGCGCGCGGCGCCGCGCTCGTCGCCCGCGCGGTCGCGCGCGGCATGATCGAACAGGGCGGCGCGCGCGGCGGTAGCATCGTCAACGTGTCGAGTCAGGCCGCGCTCGTCGGGCTGCCCGCGCATCTGAGCTACTGCGCGTCGAAGGCCGCGATGGACGCGATCACGCGCGTGCTCTGCATCGAGCTCGGCCCGCACGGGATTCGCGTGAACAGCGTGAATCCGACCGTCACGCTGACGCCGATGGCGCAGTTCGCCTGGAGCGATCCGGCGAAAAGCGCGCCGATGCTCGCGGCGATTCCGCTCGGGCGGTTCGCGCAGCCCGATGAAGTCGTCGCGCCGGTGCTGTTCCTGTTGAGTGGCGCGGCGTCGATGATCAGCGGCGTGTCGCTCGCGATCGACGGCGGTTATACGGCGCGGTAGCGGGCGCTCGCGCGTGACGTCGCGGTCACGTTGCGTCACGTCGCGGCGCGCGTGATCGCGCGGCGCTGCCGCATCGGTGCATCGCGCATGCCCGCACAACCGTGCGGGCCGGCGGGCGATCAAACGGGATCCTTGCTCGGCGGCCCGTCCGGCTGCTGCGGATTGTCGTGATGGTGGCCCGGAGACGGCGGCGACAGCGGATCGTCTTCCGGATCCCGGTTCGGATCCGCCGGAGGCTCGGGCATCGGAGTCGTGTGGTCGGTCATGGCGCGCTCGTGCGATTCGTAACGGCAGCGGCGCGGCGGCCGCGCCTCGTCTTCGTTCTTCGTTATAGGCAATCGCGCGCGCGTTTGCAGCGCGATTCGTCGAACGGTCGGCGCGAGCCGCGTGCCGCGTCGTGCCTTCGTGTCGTCGTGCGGTCGCGCGGCCGGTGCAGGCCGGCATGCGCGGCCGTGCGGCACGGCACGGCCTGGCGGGCCGCGGCGCGCACTCAGCGCAGGTCGGCGGGCGTATCGACGTCGCGCAGGACGCCCGGATCGTCGACGTCGAGCAGTCTGACCGGCGCCGTCTTGAACAGCGCGCGGGCGCCCGTATCGCCGTCGAGCGCCGCGAGTGCATCGTAATGGTGCGCGGCGAAGCCGACCGGATGACCGCGCACGCCGCGATGAGCCGGCGCGACGATCGATGCGTCGTCGGCATCGAGCGCGCGCGTCAGCGCTTCGTAGGTCGATGCCGCGATCCACGGCATGTCGCCGAGCGCGACGAGCCAGCCCGGTGCGTCCGCGCAGGCGCGGACGCCGGCCGCGAGGCTCGCGCCCATGCCGCGCAGCGCGTCGGGCGCATAGACGACCTGACAGCCGGCATCGTTCAGCAGCATCGCCAGCTGTTCCGCGCCCGGACGCACGACCGCGACGACGTCGGCCGTCGCGGCCGCAAGGCGCCGCGCGGCGGCCACCGCGACCGGCGTACCGTCGGGCAGCTGCGCGAGCAGCTTGCTCTGCAGACCGCTCGGATCGAAGCGTTGACCAAGGCCGCCGGCAAGGAGAACGCCGGTGGCGAGTGACGCATAGGACATCGGCGCGGGGGGAGTGAGGCTGGTGCCGCGATTGTGCGGGAGCGGGCGGGGATCGGCAAGTGAGGATGTTACCGAACCGTGCCCGTCATGTCGGAAAGTTTGTCACGAGGCATCTTCGTCGCGACGGTTTTCCTCGACGAGGCCGTAAATGGCGCGCGATTTCCTCGCTTACCACGGCCCAATAGCGGTCGCGGAACGACCCGTGCCGCCATGCCGACAGGTAATTCGCGAAGCGCCGTCGCGCGCGGCCGGCCGCTGACGATCGATTCGATCGGACGAATCGCCGATATGCAAGAGTCGGGGGAGAGGGCGTATTGCGGTTTTTGCGGCAGGGGCGTGCCCGGATTACCAGAGCGTCTTGACGTGCGCGTATGCGCGGATTTTCTCGTCGCGCGTGACGAGCGGCGCGCCGAGCCGCCGCGCCGTCGCGACGATCATGCGGTCGGCCGGATCCTTGTGGAACGTGCCGGGCAGCGCGGTGGATTTCGCGGCGATGTCGGCATCGACTGGAACGAAGCGCATGCCGTCGATCTGCGCGACAGTGGTGAGCCATGCGTCGACGTCCATCGTCAGGGCGAGCCGATCGTTGCGCACCAGCATCGCGATTTCCCACGCCGAGATCGCGGATGCGGCCAGCGTACCCTCGCTGCGCGCGCGATCGATGGCGCTTCTCGCTTTCTTGCTGAGCGAAGGGTCGCCCGCCACCCACCATACCAATGCATGCGTATCCAGCACGATCACCGCGACGCCTCCCAATCATCTTCCGCAATCGGATCGATGGGATTGTCGTAGCGCATGACCGAGCCGCGCAATATATCCAACGGCTGGGATTCGCTCGAGCGATACGGCCGGATTTCGAGCGTCGGCTTACCGTGATCGGTGACGATCAGGCTTTCGCCCGACGCTTCGACGAGCCGAAAGTATTCGAGTGCGCGAGCCTTGAACTCGGATTTCGAAACGGGCGCGTGTGGCATCATGATATGAGCATGGTCATTTGACGATGGTCATTTTAGGGTGGGGCCCGGTGAATTGCAAGCAACGCAACGGGGCCTGCCTGATGCGCATCGATGAGAGGCCGACCGGTGGACATGTCGCCACGACGGCCAAGCGGCTTTTGATCGACATGAGTCGAATCTTCCGGGCTTCCTGTGTTGCGCGCGTCGGCGGCCGATCCGTGTTGACGAAGCGAGTCGGCGTGCCGGATGGGCAGGCGTCGGGGCGTTCCGGCAGCGATTCAGGCGCGAGACCGGGCCCGCGCTGCGGGACTACGCGGATCGGCTCAAACCGCGAAGATATTGGCGATGTCCTGCTCACGCAAAACCTACGCCGGGTTCTGGCAGGGAGGTGAATTCGAGCGCTACAAAGCTGCCGGCTTCATCCCGTCACGCATCCGCCCACTTCCTCAACAGGTTGTGATAAATCCCCGTCAACGAAATCACCACCGGATCCTTCGCCCCTTTCTCCGCCGTCAGCGTCTGAATCTGCGTGTCGAGCTGGAACAGCAGCGTGCGGTCGCCGTCGTCGCGCACCATGCTCTGAATCCAGAAGAACGACGCGACGCGCTCACCGCGCGTCACGGGTGTCACGTGATGCAGGCTCGACGCCGGATACAGCACGAGATCGCCGGCCGGCAGCTTCGCGCGATGCACGCCGTAGGTATCCTCCACGCAGAGCTCGCCGCCGTCGTACGTGTCGGGCTCGGCGAGAAACAGCGTCGCCGACAGATCGCTGCGCACGCGGAAGTCGGTGCCGCGCAACAGCCGGATCGCGTTGTCGACATGCGTGCCGAACGTCTCGCCGCCCGCATAGCGATTGAACAGCGGCGGAAACACCTTCAGCGGCAGCGCAGCGGAAAAGAACAGCGGATGGCGCGCGAGCGCGTCCTGAATCGCATCGCCGACCGCGCGCGCGACCGGCGAGCCTTCCGGCAACTGTCGATTGCGCTTCGCGAGCGCGGACTGCGCACCCGACGTCGCATTGCCGTCGATCCATTCGGCCGCATCGAGCATCTCTCGACAGCGTGCAACCTGAGCCTGGGTCAGCACGCCCGGAACGTGCAGCATCATGTGGCGGACTCCATGTCGTGCGACGGCAGCTGCATGGCTGCCGTGCGGAATGCGTCGAGCGGCGACGACGCGAGATAGGCGCGCATCTTCGCGACGAACGCGGGCGTGGCGGTGGCCGGCACGCGTGCGAACCAGGCGAGTGCTTCGTCGATGCGTCCGCGCTCGGCGAGCAGCCGCGCATAGTTGAACTGGCCGCGAAAATCGCCTGCTTCGGCGGCGCGGCGATAGTGGTCGAACGCGGCGTCGCGGTCGACGTCGACGACCCAGCCGTCTTCATAGAAGCCGCCGATCAGATTGATCGATTTCGCGTGTCCGAGCGCGGCCGCGCGCCGGAACCAGTCGAGCGCTTCCGCGCGGTTCTCGTCGATGCCGTTGCCGAGCGCGAGCGCGGTCGCGTAGTTGTACATGCCCCAGTCGAGTCCCGCTTGCGCGGCGAGGCGATACCAGTACACGGCAACGGGCGCGCACGCCGCCGTGCCCCAGCCGAATTCGTAGCAGCGCCCGAGCATGTTCATCGCCATCGGATGACCGGCCCGCGCCGCGTGCGCGAACCAGCGGAACGCGGCGGCCGGATCGCGCGGCACGCCGCGGCCGTCGAGCAGGTACTGCCCGTAGACGGCCTGCGCCTCGACGATGCCGTTGTCGGCGGCCGCCGCGACCCACGCGGCCGCGCGCTCGGGCGGGCCGGCCAGAATCTCGGCGAACTCGCGCGGCGAGACCGACGCGAGTGCCTTCAGCGATACGGCTTCCATCGATCAGTAGCGCGCGTTCAGCGTGACGAACGCGGAGCGGCCCGGCGCGATCGACGCATAGTGCGCCGGATACGCCTGATCGAAGTACGTGCGGTTGAACAGGTTGTTCACGTTCAGCTGCAGGTCGAGCTTCTTGTTGATGCGGTACTGCGCCATCGCATCGAAGCGCCAGTACGACGGCACCGCGCGCAGGTTCGCCGGATCGCCGAACACTTCCGACATGTAGAACGCGCCGCCGCCGACCGTGAACTTCGGCGTGACGTCGTAGTTCGTCCACATCGTGAAGCTGTGCTTCGGCGTATTCGGGAAGCGATGGCCGTTGTTCGCGGTGTCCTTGCCGTTGTCGCGCAGTTCGCTCTTCATGTACGTGTAGCCGCCGAACACCTGCCACTGTTTCGTGAGCTGGCCTGCGACGCCGAGCTCGAGGCCCTGCACGCGCTTGTTGCCCACCATCGCGTACTGATTGTTCGGCAGCGTCACGCGCGCGTTCGTCGTGTCGATCTGGAACAGCGCGGCCGTCAGCGACAGCTTGTCGTTCAGCACGTTCCATTTCGTGCCGACCTCGATGCTGCGGTTCTTCTCGGGCGACAGCTGGTCGGCGTTCGAGCCGACGCCGCCGCGGCCCGGCGTCAGCGACTGCGTCTCGCTGCCTTCGCCGAGCAGCATCCCGGCCGGCGTCGACGACGTCGCGTACGACGCATAGATGCTGCCGTTCTGCGCGGGCTTGAACACCGCGCCGAGCTGCCAGTTGAACAGCGTGTCGTCGCGCGTGTAGGTCTTGCCGCCGTTCGCCTTGGTATCGGTGAAGCGCGTCGAGTAATCGTCGACGCGCACGCCGGCATTGAGCTGCCAGCGCGGCGTCAGCTCGATCGTGTCGAAGCCGTAGATCGACTTCGTCGTCGTGCGCGCATGCGCATAGTCGTTGTTGCGCGAGATCGAACCGGCCCACGGATCGGCCGGGTTCGGCGACCACAGGCTCGTGCAGTTGTAGCCGGACGGCGCGCCGATGCCGTTGTTGCAGATCGCGCCGGTGCCGGTCGCGACCGTGTACGTGTCGCGCTTGCCCCATTCGCGCGACAGCTCGATGCCGGTCGTGAAGCTGTGCTTGAACGGACCGGTGCGGAATTCGCCGAACAGCTCGGTCTGGTTCGCGATGCTGTTGATCGAACTGTTGCGGTTGTTGTTGCGGCGCCAGACCTTGCCGTTGATCACGTTGCCCTGACTGTCGTCGGGCTGCGTCCAGATGTAGTCCTGCGTCGATTCGGTGTAGCGCGTCGTGTTGCGCACGGTCAGCGCCGGCGTGATGTCGTGCTCGATGCGCAGCGTGCTGATGTCCGACGTCGTCTTGCGGAAGTCGCGGTCGATCAGGCCGTAGAAGTTGTGGCGGTCGACCGGCGCCGGATAGATCGTGTCGACGTTCGCGGGCTTGTTCGTCGTCGTGTAGAAGTACGGAATGCCGCCGTCGGGCAGGTCGTCCGTCGACAGATGGTAGTAGCTCGCGGTCACGCGTGTCGGCGTGCCGAGGCCGAACGCGATCGACGGCGCGACACCCCAGCGTTCGTTGTTCACGGCGTCGCGGCCCGCCACGTCGTTGTTGTGGCTCATCAGGTTCAGCCGGAACGCCGCATGATCGGCGAACTGCCAGTTGCCGTCGGCGGTGAAGCGACGGTAGCGATCGGTGCCGAGCCCGGCGCTCGCGGCGGCCGTCGTGCCGAGGTGCGGCGCCTTCGTGATCAGGTTGATGCTGCCGCCCGCGCCGCCGCGGCCGCCGTACGCGCCGTCCGAGCCTTTCGTGATCTCGACGCGTTCGGTGTTGAAGATTTCGCGCGTGGTCGCGCCGGTGTCGCGCATGCCGTCGACGAACATGCTGCCCTGCGTGTCGTAGCCGCGGATGAACGGGCGGTCGCCGAGCGGGTTGCCGCCTTCGCCGGCGCCGAACGTGATGCCGGGCACGGTGCGCAGCGCTTCGGTCAGCGTCGACGCGCCGCTCGTCTGGATCAGCTCCTGCGGAATCACGGTGACCGATTTCGGCGTGTCGACGAGCGGCGCGGTGAATTTGGCCGACGCGGAAAAATCGGCCTTGTAGCTGTGCTCGGCGCGGCCCTTGATCTCGATCGGCGCGAGATGGCCTTCCACGTCTGCCGGCGCGGGCGGCGGGGCGCCGTCGGCGGCGAATGCGGGACCGGCGGCGAGCACGCTGCACAGGGTGGTGAATTTTCCGAGCTTCGACTCGTCGGAACGGGACTTCATGATGCGCTTCGACCTCGCTGTGTGGCCCGGCGGCGAAGTGCTGCACGATGGTGCATGCCGCCGGGAATTATTACGATTTCTTTTCAGCGCGCATTCTATGTAATTTTCTATTAAATGAGAAGCGTTCTTGTTCTCGTTTGTAAGGAAAGCATGCGTTGCAGCAAGCGCGGGCGACGGGCGGCGGCCAAACGGCCGACTGGGATGGTGCGGCGGTGCGGGCTAGAGTATCCGGAACGTGAGGTCGTCCATTGCGACAGCAAAGTGATAGGATGACTGCATTGAAATCATCTCGATGGAGTGCATCATGCCGGTGATTACCGTTCGAAATTTGCCGGATGAAGTGCATCGCGCCCTTCGGGTCCGCGCGGCACTGCACGGGCGCAGTACCGAGGCAGAGGTGCGCGACATCCTCGAGCAGGCCGTGTTGTCGGAAGGGCGCGTGAAGCTCGGAACCTTGCTGGCGGAAATCGGGCGGGAGGCAGGCGGTGTCGATCTCGACATTCAGCGTGACAAGACGCCAACCGATCCGATGAGCTTCGAATGATCCTTGTTGATACGAACGTCATTGCCGAACCGCTGCGGCGCGAGCCGAGCGCGGCCGTGATCGAATGGCTCGACGCGCAGAACGTCGAGACGCTATTCCTGGCCGCGATCAGCCTCGCCGAAATGCGCTTCGGTGTCGCGGCGCTGCCGGAAGGGCGCCGGCGGGACTGGCTGGCGCAAAGCATCGAGCATCGTGTCGTGCCGGTGTTTCGCGGCCGGATCCTGCCGTTCGACGATGCCGCGAGCAAGGCCTATGCGCGCATTCGCGCGCACGCCCGTGCCGGCGGCACCGCGATCGCGCCCGCCGACGGCTACATTGCCGCGACGGCCGAGGCGAACGGCCTGATCGTCGCGACGCGCGACGTCGCGCCGTTCGAGGCCGCGGGCCTGCGCGTGATCGACCCGTGGGCGTCGCAGGGCGCGCCGGTGCGCCAAGGTATCGCGTCGAAATGAAAACAGCGCGCCGGGCGGTCCGGCGCGCTGTTCACGATGCGGTGCGCGACACGCCGGCCCGACGCAATCGCGTGCCGGCCGGGCAATTCGACGGATATCAGTCGATCCCGTGAAACACGGCATCCTCCGGCCCCAGGTATGCCGGCGGTCGCCACGTCGCGTCGCGCATCGAATGCTGCACGAGGTTTTCGACGCCGAGCAGCACCGCGAAGATCGCCATGCGCACCGGAATGCCGTTGTCGGTCTGCCGGAAGATCGCGAGACGCGGATCGCGGTTCAGGTCGGTCGACAGATCGTTGGCGCCGGGCCGGCTGTCGCGCGGCAGCGGATGCATGATCAGCGTGTCGGGTTTGCAGACCGTGTCGACGAGCGCCTGATTGATCTGGAAATCGGGCGTATAGCCTTCGAACGACTCGTCGGTGAAGCGCTCCTTCTGGATTCGCGTCGCATAGACGACATCGGCGCCGCGCAGCCCCGCCGCGAGGTCGTTCGTCTGCTCGATCACGTGCCCGTTCGTCGCGATCTGGTCGATGATGTAGGCGGGCATTTCGAGCGTTGGCGGCGACACCAGCGTGAATTTGAGCCCGCGGTAGAGCGCGAGCAGCTTGACGAGCGAATGTACGGTGCGGCCGTATTTGAGGTCGCCGACGAGCGCGATGTGCGCGCCGTCGACGATCTTGCCGAGCCGCGAGAATTCGCGCTGGATCGTATAGAGATCGAGCAGCGCCTGGCTCGGATGCTCGCCCGGGCCGTCGCCGCCGTTGATCACCGGCAGATTGGTCGCGCGCGCGAATTCGGCGACCGAGCCTTTCTCCGGATGGCGGATCACGAGCGCGTCGACGTAGCCGGCCATCACGCGGCTCGTGTCGTAGATCGACTCGCCTTTCGCCATCGACGAGAACGTGAACCCGGTCGTGTCGCAGACGGAGCCGCCGAGCCGGCAGAACGCCGCGCCGAACGACACGCGCGTGCGCGTGCTGGCTTCGAAGAACAGGTTGCCGAGCACCGCGCCTTCGAGCACGCGCGAAATCTTGTGGCGGCGCGCGATCGGCTGCATCACGTCGGCGACGCGGAACAGCGCCTCGACCGACTCGCGCGAGAACTGGTCGACCGACAGCAGCTGCGGCTTGCCTTCGAACAGGAACTGCTTCGCGAGCCCGTGGTTATCTACGCGTTGCGTATAGATTTCGCCTTCCGGCGCCGCGCGCTCGACGATCTCCGACACGAACCGCTCGACGATCTCCGGCATCCCGCGCGATTCCTGCGAATCGTCGGGCAGCAGCCAGGTATCGAGCGCGCGGCGGCTCACGCCGATGCGGTTCGCGAACGCTTCGCGCGTCATGTTGAGGCGGCGCATCGCGTCGCGGAGGAAGGCTTGCTGAGGAACGGGCATCGGCGGCACCTGATGAAAAATATACGCGGTGCGTATATTAGTCGCGCATGAGCCGAAGTCAAGGAAAATCTCGCGCCGGACCGTGTCGCGCGCGCGATACGGTGCGCGCTCGTACTGGCGTACGGCGGACGTCTCCGTATAATCAGGTCAGGCCCCGTGTCCTGCATCGTGCAGGGCGCCATGCCGCAAACCGTTTGCCCGCTCGGGTGCACTGATTACAAGGAGAACGAGAATGACGCGTACGATTGCTGCGATGCTGCTGGTGATGACTGCCGCACTGGCCGGCTGCAACACGGTCGCCGGCGTGGGCGAGGACATTTCGAAGGGCGGTCAGGCAATCAGCAACACGGCCGAAAAGGCGAAGTAAGCCGGCTGCCGGTCGAACGCAAAAGCGCCGTGCCGTTCCGCGATCGCGGGCGGCACGGCGCTTTTGTTTGTGCGTACGAAAATGCGCGGCGCCGTTACGACGCGCGATCGACGAACGCATAGCGGCCGTCGACCTTGCGCGGCGTGAACCAGCCGTAGTCGGGGAACATCCGGTTGCGGACGAACCATACGTAGCCGATCAGCACGGCCGTGATCGCGAGGGTCGGCAGTGCGTCCGACGGATCGTGCGTCAGGTCCGCGATGGTCTTCGGCAGCTGCAGCAGCGATAGCGCGATGAACGCGTGATACGTGCCGACGCGGTTTGTCGCGAATCCCCAGATAAACAGCAGCGCCAGCGGCACGGTCAGCGCGACAAAGAGCAGCGTGACGCCCTGGCCGCTCCCGCGCGACGAGCCGAGCCGGCCGGCGAGTTCGAACAGGGAATAGGCGATATCGAGACTGATCAGCAACTGCACGACCGCGATACCGATCAGGATCCAGACGTGCACCTTGTTGCGTCGGCATCGTTCCGGATCGGGCCGTGATGCAATCAGCCGTGCGAGCACGCGATCCTTGAGACCTTGCCCGGACAGATTCGCGAGCACCTCGGCTTTTCTCGTTCCGGCGGCGAGCAGCGCCGCGATTTTTGCTTTCGCTTCCTTCTTCTTCATTGCGAGACGGATGGTTGTTCGACAGTGGTCAAAGGCCCGGCCACGCGAATATTGCACCTCGCGCGAGGTGACGCAACGATTTTGCGGCGCGCGGAAACATTCCTACAGTCGTGGCGGATGCGCATCGGCGCATTGGCGCATTGGCGCATCGCGCGACGCGCCAGCGCCGCGGCGTCGCGCGCTTCGTGCAGGGCGACGGCGCGTCATTCCGCGGCGGCCTGCGCTGGCCGCGCGGGGTCGGCATGGCACTGCGCGGCCGCTTTCGTCGACGAATCGCGTCGTCGCGTCGCGCCGACCAGCACGCCCGCCACGACGAGCGCGATGCCGGCGATGCGCGTCGCGGTCAATGCGTCGCCGAACAGCACGACCGCGAACAGCACGGCCGACACCGGCGCGATCGCCGTGAACAGCGCGGCCTCGGTGCCGCTCGTGCGCGCCGAGCCCGCATACCAGCATACGTAGCCGAGTACGGTCGGCACGAGTGCGTAATAGGCGATCGCCGACACAGCGCCGAACGTCCAGCCCGACACGACGGCCCGCCATTCGAACGCGGCCGGTATCAGCGCGAGCACGAAGCCGAGCGCCGACATCGCGGCGGACAGCGTCAGCGGCGGCAGCGGTACGGTCAACCGCCGGTTCAGCAGAATGAACACGGCTTCGCACGCGACCGCAGCGAGCACGAGCGCATCGCCGACCAGCGCGTGCATCGACGGCATCGCGTGGCCGGGTGCGAACGTGACGAACAGCACGCCCGACGTGGCAAGCGCCGCGGCGACCCAGTCGCGCCGCGTCTGCCGTTCGCGCAGCACGACGGCCGCGATCAGCGTCGACATCGCGGGCAGCGTGCCCAGCATCACGCCGGCGTCGATCGGCGACGCGAGCTTCGTGCCGCAGATCAGCAGCACCGTATAGCCGACGCCGCCGGCGGCCGCCTGGATTACGAGCAGCACGGCGTCGCGCGTGGACGGCCGTGTCCAGCGGAGCCGCCGCATGCGCATCAGCGCGAGCAGCAACGGCGTCGCGATCAGGAAACGCAGCGCGGTCGCCGCGAACGGCGGAAGGCCGCCGGCCGCCACGCGGCTCGCGATGACGGTGCTGCCGACGCCTGCCATTGCGGCAGCGAGATAGAGATAGCCGATCAGTCGTGTCTTCATGCGCCGCATCGTCGCGTGTGGCGCGGTGCGGCGTCTTGAACGAAATTGCAGCGGTGAAGGAGTGGTGATGCGGGACTGATGTGGAGGCGATGCAGAGGCAGTGCGGAGGCGATGTGGAGGCGATGCGGGGCGGAGCAGAGGCGATGCAGAGGCAGTGCGGAGGCAGTGCGGAGGCAGTGCGGAGGCAGTGCGGAGGCGATGTGGAGGCGATGCGGGGCGATGCAGAGGCGATGCAGAGGCGATGCAGAGGCCAAGCAAAGGCCAAGCAAAGGCCAAGCAAAGGCAGCAAAGGCCAAGTAGAAGCCAAGCAGAAACCAACCGGTGGCGATGCGGTGCCGATGTTGGTCGCAATGCGGTTGCAAGCCGGCCAAATGCCGCGCGATGCTGGCCGTCGCGATCGTCTGACCCGCGCGGGACCGTCGTGCCGTCGCACGCGCTTGCTTGCATCGGCCACGTCGACGGCAAAGCGAATGACCGTCGATCGCGCGATCGTCAACGTGTCGCGGCCTGTTGCGCCGCAGACATCCTGCATGACGACGGCGTACCGCCGATCACACCGCCTGCGCGAACCGCCCCGGCGTGATGCCGAACTGTCGCCCGAATGCGCGCGTCAGATGGCTCTGGTCCGCAAAGCCGGCCTCCGCTGCCGCCTCCGCGATCGGGCGGCCGCTCGCGAGCAGCGCACGGGCGAGCCGCGTGCGCGACTGAAGCAGATAGGCATGCGGCGTAATGCCGAGTTCGCGCGCGAAACCGCGCAGCAGCTGAAAGCGGCTGAGGCCGCTGAGCGTCGCCAATTCGGCAAGCGACACGGGCTCAGCAGGCGCCGCGTCGAGCCGCTCGCGCGCCGCGCGCACGGCCGGCGCGACGCCGGCGCTCGGCAGCGTGCGGTTCGCATGACGCGCCAGCAGATGTGCGACCACCGTCACGAGCGCTTCGTCGCGAGCGAGCGGCGCATCGGCGGATTCGACGATATGTGCATGCAGCTGCACGACCGCCGCGGCGAGCCGCGCATCGCGCACCGCCGGATGCGCGAGTTCGACGCCGCCGAGCCCTTCTTCCGCCGCGATGCCGGCAACCAGCGACGGCGCGAGGTACAGCATTCGCCAGCGCCGTGCTGCCCGCGTGCCGATCGGCATGCCGTCGTGCATCTCGCCGGGATTCACCATGATTGCGTCGCCGGCGAGCGCGTCGACTTGCCCGCGGCCGCTCCACGACCGGTGCGCACCGCTGACGATCACGCCGACGCCGAACTCGTCGTGCGCGTGGCGCGGGAACGTGCGATCGGAGTCGAGGCTGATCGCTTCGATTCCGTCGTCGCTTCGCCGGTAATGGGTGACACGATGCATGGGCGCTCCTCGCGCCGGGCACGGCGCAGATGTCCTGCACTTTAGCGCGTTCCGGCGCCGCGCGCGCTTCATCCGTTTGGCCGATACCGCGCGGCGCGCACAGCCGGCACGATGTGCGTGAGCAGCGTAGACGGCCCGCCGGGTCTGAAGCTGCATGGGAGACGGCAGATGGAACGACAGGATCCGGTATTCATTCAGGTCGGCGCGCTCGCAAACGGTTTTGCGCCCGAGGCCAACATTCTCGCGCCGGTAGACGCGCTGGACGGGCGCACGCTGACGCTCGACACGGCCGACGGCGAATCGCGCGTCTATGCGTTCGAGCCGGGCGTCGTGCGCTGGCGCGATGCGGCGAGCGGCGACAGCGGCCGCGAGCCGTGTCGCGTGACGCGGCTGCGCGACGGGCTGCTGTTCGTCGACTACGTCGATTCGCGCGCCCGCGCGACGTCGGTCAGCCTCGTGATCGATCTCGACCGCGGCGTGTGGACGTCGGTCGTCGGCACCTTGCCGACCGAGGCCGACACGCGCGTCGACGCCTTCACGCGCGTCATGCTCGGCCGACCGCTGACCGGCGTCGACGTCGCGTTCCGGCACGGCACGATAGCGGGCCACGCGCAGCCGGGGCCATTGCATGCACCGACGCGCGAGCTGATCGGCAAGCGCACGATGTATCGCTACAGCCCCACGGAATGCTACGAGCACATTTATCTGAACGAGCACTTCTATGCGTGGCAGTGCCTGCAGGGCGTCGAAAGCGGGCTCGCCGACGTCGACCGCTGCCATTACTTCCGGATCGCCGAGGCGCTCTATCTGTTCGTGTGGCGCGAGAAAGTGGTGCCGACGCTCGGCGTCGTGCTGATCGATCTCGCGCAGCACAAGACCGACGGCAAGATCTTCGGCTACGCGCAAGACGACTTCGGCACGCTGTCGAACTTCCCCATCGGCGCGCATGCGCAGGTGCTGAACGAAACCGTGCATCCGCTCGACGGTGTGCAGCGATGACGGCCGCGCTCGGTAGCGGCCGCGTGCGCGCGGACTTCACCGGCCGCGTCGTGCTCGTGACGGGCGCGGCGCACGGCATCGGCGCCGCGATCGCGCGACGCTTCGCGGAATCCGACGCGTTCGTCGCGCTCGCGGATCTCGACGAAGCCGCCGCCGTCGCGCAGGCCGATGCGATCGCGCGCGCAGGCGGCGCCGCACGCGCGTACCGCGTCGATGCGGGAAGCCGCGACGAGCTTTGTGCGCTCGTTCGCGCGGTGGAGCGCGACGGCGGACGGCTCGACGTCGTCGTCCACAATGCCGCGTATTTTCCGCTGACGCCGTTCGTCGACATCGACGTGCAGACGCTCGAACGCACACTGTCGGTCAACCTGTCGGCACTGTTCTGGCTCGCGCAGACGTCGCTGCCCGCATTCGAGCGTGCAGGAGGCGGGCGGTTGCTCGTCACGTCGTCGGTGACGGGCCCGCGCGTCGCGTTTCCGGGGCTCGCGCATTACGCGGCATCGAAGGCGGGCGTGAACGGCTTCATTCGTGCGGCGGCGCTCGAGCTGGCGCGCCGCAACGTGACGGTCAACGGCGTCGAGCCGGGGATGATCCGCACGTCGGCGGCCGGCAATCTCGGCGACGCCTCCGTTGCGGAGCGCATCGCGCGCGACATTCCGCTCGCGAGAATGGGCGAGCCGGACGATATTGCGAACGCGATGCTGTATCTCGCGTCGGCCGATGCCGCGTATGTCACGGGGCAGACGATCGTCGTCGACGGTGGCGCGACGCTGCCGGAAAGCGGCGCCGCGCTCGATGCGATATAGCGCAAGGGCAGGTTTCGCCGTGCGACGCGGGGCGAGGGCATGGGCGGTCGTTCGGGTGTGGTGCGATGCGGACCGCTCGACGGAGCGCGTCGTGTCGACGCTCGAGCAAGGAGGGCTGTCCTGATTTTTTGGTCATTGCATGGCCGTGTGCGCGACAACGCGCGGTTCGCGTCGAACGCACTGCCCTGCCGGCAACGCGGTTAGGCGGCAGCCCGGATGCGCCGCGCGCTCGGCGCACATTCGGCGATCCAGTGCATCAGCGGGTTGACGGCGAGCGCGCGTTTCGCGATGCTCCGGTCCGGTTCGCATCTCGGCGACGCGTGCAAGAGCCGCGCGTGCGTCGTGCGGCGCACGCAACGCGCGAGTCGCGGTACGCTATCCGCAGGTCGGCAGGTCGGCAGGTCGGCAGGTCGGCAGGTCGGCAGGTCGGCAGGTCGGCA